>DASSIU010000026.1:0-2579 GCA_035691585.1 Sphingomicrobium sp.
CGATGCGAGACGGTTGAGTTTGGTGCGGATCGAGGCGTCGATCTGCTGACTGCCCAGCTTGACGACGATTCCGCCGAGGATGTTCGGATCGACTGTCGCGTCGATCGTGACATCGCGGGCAGCGCGCGTGCGAAGCTGCGATCGAAGTTGTGCCAGTTGATCGTCATTCAATGGGCGAGCCGTAACGATTTCGGCCGTGGTCTCGCCGCGATGCTCGGCCGCGAGGCGCCGGTAGGCACGGATGACCGGCTGGAGCTGGCTCTTGCGGCCATTCCGCGCGAGCACGCCGAGGAAATTCGCCGTCAGGGCATCGAGGCCGAGTGTCGGCGCAAGCGCGTCGAATGCTTTGCCGGCCTCCTCGCGCGAGACGAGCGGGCTGGTCACCAGCTCATTGAAATCCTTCGAATCGAGAAGGGCCTGGCCGAGCGCATCGAGGCTCTTGTCCACGGACTCTATCTGCTTCTGGCCACGCGCGAGATCGAACAGCGCGGACGCATAGCGCCCCGCTAAGCTGGCCCGAATGCCGCCGGATGTCTCCACGCGCGAAAAGCTCCAGAAACGGAATTGTTGTCCCATGAAAAAACGGGGCGCAGTCGGAGCTTATCCCGCACGCCCCCCATGGGTTGGCGCGGCCCGTAGCAAGGGGTGCGCGGCGATGCAACCGCATAGAATTGTTTGAGCGCAAGTTGTCGGAAGCACGCCTCGTCGGCCAACCCTAGATACGGCGCATGACTTACCGAATCAGAGGCATCGACCCCGCGCCGTATCGGCATCTGCACGCTCTCAGCGACGCTGACCTTTCTCAGCAAGGCATCGTCCGCATGACGGTCACCGAGAAGCCGAGCTTTCCATGCCGCGTTAGCCTCACCGACCGGGACATTGGCGAGAGTGTGCTCCTGCTCAACCATGTGAGCCACGATGTCGCCAACCCCTATCGCGCTAGCCACGCGATCTTCATCAGCCAAGGCGCGCAAGATGCCGCCGAATTCCTGGATGAAATCGCGCCGGCGTTTGCGGCCCGGGTGTTGTCGCTCCGCGGGTTCGACAGGGCGGGGATGATGGTCGACGCGATTCTGACGCAACCGGGCGAGGCGGACGCTGGTATCCGCAAGCTCTTTGCCAACCCGAATATCGAGACGATCCATGCCCACAATGCGACGCGCGGATGCTTCTCCGCGAAGATTGAAAGGAACTGAGGATGGCTAGCCTTGCGCCCAATGACCACGAGCCTAGATCGCGAACCGTGAGCAACGTCTCTCGCCTTGATCCCGAGACTGCTTGGGCGGCGTTCATGCGCCGCGACCGAGCGTGGGATGGCCGCGTCATCGGCGCGGTGAGCACGACCGGCATCTACTGCAAGCCGAGTTGCCCGGCTCGCCGGCCGAAGCGCGAGCATGTCCACTTCTACTCCTCGGCAGAGGAAGCGCGCGCCGCCGGATACCGCGCGTGCCTGCGGTGCAAGCCCGACGAGGTTGGGCGTGACCGCGAGGCGGTGGCCCGGGCGGTGAAATTGATCGAGCATGCCGAAGAGTCGTTGACCCTCGAACAGCTGGCCGCGGCCGTGGACTACGCGCCGCACCACTTTCAGCGCATCTTCAAGCGTGACCTCGGGGTGTCGCCGGCGGAATATGCGCGTGCACTGCGCAATCGTCGCACGGAGACTGCGCTGAAGGCGAATGGCCGAGTCACGGACGCGGTTTACGATGCTGGCTATTCCGCCCCGAGCAGCTTCTACAGCGACGCAAAAGAGAGGCTGGGGATGACCCCTTCTGCTTGGCGCGACGGCGGACGCGGCGAAACCATCCGCTGGACCCATTTCGACAGCCCTATCGGACAGATGTTGATCGCAGCGACCAGCAAGGGAATTTGCCGGTTGACGTTCGATGACAGCGTCGAATCGCTGCGACGGCTTTTCCCGCACGCGGCGATCGTCGAGGATGCCGGCGGTCTGCGTGAGCTGGTCGAAGGCGCGCTTGAGGCGATCGAAAGTCCGCGTGCGGCGCGCGAGCTGCCGATCGACGTGGCCGGAACGGCGTTCCAGGAGGCGGTCTGGCGCGAGTTGCGCAAGATACCTGTCGGCGAGACGCGGAGCTATGCGCAGATCGCCGCCGCGATCGGTCAGCCCAAAGCGGTTCGCGCGGTCGGAACGGCGAACGGGGACAATCATGTGGCTGTCCTGATCCCGTGTCACCGAGTGATCCGCAGCGATGGAACGCTTGGGGGCTATGCCGGAGGACTCGATCGCAAGCGCAAGCTGCTTGCATCGGAGGGTCATGCCGATCCGGCGCCGGAGTTGCCGCTGGCCGACTAGGCCGATTGCCAGCCCCTCTTCTTCGGCTAGATCGGCTGAAGAAGGAGCCGCAATGCAACACGCCATCGAACAGGAGCCAGATCGCCCGCTGTGGCGTCGGATTGTCGATTTTCCGCTCAGCGCGCTGGTGATTGGCGTTTGGATTTTTGCCTGCATCGTCACCGTCGAGGCGCTTTTCCAGAAATGGCATCCATCGATGGCGAAGATGGAGTTCACTGTCCTCTTTGCCCTCCTCAACGTCGCCTTGTGCCTCATCGCCGACAAGCTT
>DASSIU010000027.1:0-8427 GCA_035691585.1 Sphingomicrobium sp.
GTCGGCGCGACGGCTGCGGCGATTGCCGCGAAGCACGGCGCGGCGAGCCGGGCGGTGCTGTTCTACGGCTCCTGTCTCCGGGAGAAGAAGCTCGACGGCCTGATGCTCGATTTCTACCTGATCGTGTCCGATTACCCTTCAGCCTATGACAAACGCTGGCTGGCGGTAGCCAACCGGCTGATCCCACCAAACGTCTTCTATTTTGAGCACGAAGGTCTGGCCGCCAAATATGCGGTGCTGAGTGAGGCGGACTTCCATCGCCTTTGCGGGCCAGAGACGAGCAGCGTGTCAGTCTGGGCGAGGTTCGCGCAGCCCTCGCGGCTGGCATGGGCGGCAGACGGGCCCGCGCGCGAGCGGGCGATTGAAACAGTGACACGGGCTGCGCCCACCTTGCTCGCGGCAGCCCGGCCCCGCCCACCGGAGGAGGCGCTGACGCTGTGGCGGCGCGGCTTCGCGCTGACCTATTCGGCGGAGCTTCGCGCAGAGCGCAAGAATCGCGGACAATCGGTCGTCGACAATGATCCCAAGCGATATGAGCGTTTCTCCGCTCCGGCTCTGGAGGTCGCTCGATCGATCCGCCCGCGCGGAAGCTGGGGCTGGCGGAGGGTAGAAGGCAAAGCCCTGTCGGTCGCGCGTCTTGCGAAGGCGAGCCTGACCTTTGCCGGTGGCGCAGATTACATCGCGTGGAAGATCAACCGCCACGCGGGGACGGACATCCGGCTCAAGCCGTGGCAGCGCCGCCATCCGCTGCTTGCCGGAATCAGCCTCTTGCCACGCCTGCTGAAGAGCGGGGCGGTTCGCTAGTCCGGGCGAGCGCTGCCGCGACCGCACTGGCGAGCGCGCCGACGGTGAATGGCTTCCGCAACAGCTCGTAACCTCGAAGATCGTCGGTCTCGCCTTCGCCGACATAACCGGTGACGAACAGCACCGC
Source organism: Sphingomicrobium sp. (assembly GCA_035691585.1). Classification (GTDB taxonomy): domain Bacteria; phylum Pseudomonadota; class Alphaproteobacteria; order Sphingomonadales; family Sphingomonadaceae; genus Sphingomicrobium. The sequence continues at coordinate 932 of DASSIU010000027.1, forward strand.
GAAGTCGCGCGCGCTGTTGTGCTTCAGGTATCGGATCAGTTCGGGACCGGTCATTTCCGGCATGATCACGTCAGTGACGACGAGGTCGAACTCCTGGGCATTGAACAGCTCGATCGCCTCCGCGCCGCCGGAGCAGGCGATTGGATCATAGTCGAGGTCTTCGAGCGCGCCGACCGTCGCGGTGCGGACGCGCGGGTCGTCCTCGACCAGCAGAATGCGCGCGCCGGCGACATGAATGTCGCGGTCGCTGCGCTGGGCAGCGGGATGGATCCGTACCGGCGCCGCGACTTCGGTGCGCGGCAGGTAGATGGCGACGCTCGTTCCCCGACCGACCTCGCTTTCGATTCCAACCTCGCCCCCGGATTCATGAGCGAATCCAAAGATCTGGCTCAAGCCGAGACCAGTGCCCTTGCCGACCGGTTTGGTGGTGAAAAACGGCTCGAACGCGCGTTCGAGGATATTCGGCGGCATTCCGCAGCCGGTGTCGGTGACACTGATCTTCACATAATCCCCACCGCGGATGTCACCCACGGCATTGCCGGACAGCGTGACGTTCTCGGTCGCGATGCGCATCAGGCCCTTGCCGTCCATTGCGTCGCGCGCATTGACCGAGAGGTTGACGATCGCATTCTCGAGCTGATGCGGGTCGACATAGATTGGCCAGGCATTGGCGGCGAGGTCGAGATCGATCTGGATCTGCTCGCCAAGAGTGCGGTCGAGGAGATCCGACATGCCCTCGATCAATTCGTTGCCGTCGACCCGCTCCGGAAGCAGCGGCTCGGACCGGGCGAAGGACAGCAAGCGGCGGGTCAGGGCGGCGGCGCGGGTCGCGCCCTCCATCGCGTTGTTGAGGTGGGTCATCACCTCGCGCCGCGGGCCGTTGAGACGGCGCAGCGCAAGGTCGATACCGCCGACCACGACCGCGAGCATGTTATTGAAATCGTGGGCGATGCCGCCGGTCAGCTGGCCCACGGCCTCCATTTTCTGGACCTGGCGGAGCTGGGCCTCCGCGGCCTCTCGCTCCGCGGCCTCCCCCTTCAGCGCGCGGTTCGCTTCCCACAGCTCCTGCGTGCGCTCGCGAACCGCATATTCCAGCTGCTCGGCGCGCTCGGTCTCGCTTTCGGCCACCCGGCGCGCCTGCGCATTCTGGCGCAGCGCCTGCACCGCGACGACGCCAAGGAAGATGGCGCCAAGTCCGACGATGATGCCGAGGAAGCTCAGGTAGGTGGTAAGCTGGTCGGCCTGGTCGGCGAAGAACTGGGTCTGCTCGAAGCGGGCCCGGAGCGCGGTCCGCTCGCTGACGATGATCTCGTTGAGCTTGTCGTCCAGCGCCTTGCCGGTGCCGGACTTGGCGGACGCGTAGAAGTAACTGATGCCGGTATCGCCCTGCCTGGCGACCGCCGCCTGCGCCGCCAACGCAAGCTCCTTGCCGTGCTTTTCATAAAGATACTCGACCTCGGAAACGCGTCGCTTCTGCTCGGGATTGTTGCGTTCTAGCTGGTTCAGCTGCTGGATTTGGAAGCCGGCGTCCTGCCAGGCATTGGCATAGATGTTGCCGCTGCCCTTTTCGTCCTCGTCGAGGACGAATCGCGCCAACGCAGCATCGGCGCGTGACACGTTGGCGCTGACATTCCGGACGACCAGGGCGACTTCATACGCCTTGCGCTCGGCCGATAACGCCTGCTCACGCGCGTCGTTCGCGTATTTCACGAGGAACACCATGACGACCAGGACGAGGGCCGCAACCAGCCCGGCCGCCGCGGCACCGCCGCGCCGCCAGTCAAACCGGACGTCCTCCCCATCGTCCATCATCGTGCCAATGTAGTCGCGTTAACCTTTGGACGAAAGCCGAAGGTTCCCTCAAAAATCTTCAGCTGATGCAGCCTGTTGCACGTCCTGCCGCAGCGAACATGCCGAGGATTTCGCCAACCTGTTCCTCGCTGTGGAGCGCGCACAGCGAGCAACGCAGCAGCGTCATTCCGGCAGGCGTCGCCGGCGGCCGGGCGAGGTTCACGTACAATCCCTCGTTCAACAGCGCTTCCCACATCGCCGCGCCCTTCTGGAGGTCGGGCATGATGACCGCGATGATCGCCGACTGCGGCTCGTCCGTTCCGAGGGTGAAGCCAAGCTGGCGCAAACCGGCGTGGAGACGCTTGGAATTCTCCCACAGGTGCGCGCGCTTGTCGGCACTGTCCATCAGCTTGCGGATCGAGGTGGCGGCGGTGGCGACGACCGAAGGTGGCAGCGAGGCGGTGAAGACGTAGGGGCGGCAGACCAGCCGCAGGATCTCGAACTTAGGATGGTTCGAGACGCAGAAGCCGCCGACCGTCCCGACCGACTTCGAGAAGGTGCCGATGATGAAATCGACATCGTCGATCACGCCCTGCGCCTCGGCGACTCCGCGGCCATGTTCGCCGATGAAGCCCATCGAATGCGCCTCGTCGACTAGCACCATCGCTCCGTTGGCCTTGGAGACGGCGACCATCTCCTTGAGCGGCGCGATGTCGCCCATCATCGAATAGACGCCCTCGAGGACGACCAGCTTCCCGGCGCCCTCGGGCACACGCTTCAGCCGCTTTTCGAGCGCCTCGATGTCATTGTGGCGAAAGGGCACGATCTGGGCATTGCCCATCGCACATCCGTCGTAGATCGACGCATGGCTGTCGATATCGAGGATGACGTAATCGTCCTTGCCGGCGATGGTCGAGATGATGCCGAGGTTCGCCTGGTAGCCGGTCGAAAAGACCATCGCGTGGTGCATGGCGTAGAAGTCCTTGAGCGCCTGCTCGACCGCCTTGTGGCCGCCGTAAGTGCCGTTGAGGACGCGACTTCCCGTGGTGCCCGATCCGAACTCGTCGAGTGCCGTCTTGCCCGCCGCGATCACTTCGGGGTCGAAGGTCATTCCCATGTAATTGTAGGTGCCGAGCAGGATCGTGCGCCGGCCGTTGCAGATTGCGACGGTCGGGCTCTCGACCTTCTCCATCACTAGGTTGAACGGGTCGGTGACGCCGGTCTTCAGCAGCGTCTCGCGCTGCTCGATCAGCGGATCGAACTTTGAGAAGAGGTCGGTCACGCCTTCAGTTTCTCCAGCGCATCGACGAGCTGGCCGACTGTCTCGATCTCGGCCTGCAAGTTCATCGAGATGATGACGTCGAACTCGTCCTCCGTGTTGGCGACGAAATCGAGCACGGTCAGGCTGTCCCACTCGAGGTCCTGGGCGAAGCGCGTGCCCTCGCTGACTGCGACGCCCTTCTTGTTGAACGGCTCGATCAGCTCGAGGACTTTGGCGAGGGTTTGGCTACGGTCGGACATGGCGGCTCGTTAGTGATGAGCCCGCGCTTAAGCAACGCAATGGGGCGGAAAGGCGGCGCGTCTGGGGCGCCTGCGGTTAGGCGGGCATTGCGCAGGCGGTCGCTTCAACGGTCTCCGCCCCCGGTTCCGCCTTCAGCCGGGCCCAGCGCGGATCGTCGATGAACATGTGCTGCAGCATGTGCGCCTGGAGCATGTACATGATCACCTTGTTGGAATTCCGCCGAACCTTCTCCAGCGGGCGACCCCAGGCTGGAGTTTTCGCGAGCAGGCGGGCGAGGCGGTAGGCGCGGTAGGAGAAGACCCCGGCCCGCTCGAACGCCTCTTTCGTAAGATATTGGCCGACGGCTCGAGCGGCGTCGCGGTCGGCGCCCAGCAAGTCGACGGCGTCGCTGGTCATCATGAAACCGCTCTTCCGTCGCAAGCGAAGCGTATCGGGCAGCAGGCCCGAGGCGGCATCGCGCAGCACCGCCTTTTCGACCCCGCGCCGCATCTTCAGATCGACCGGAATCCACTTGGCGACATCGAAGAGCTTGTGGTCGAGGAACGGCAGCCTGGCCTCCAGCGAGTGCGCCATTTCCTCGCGGTCGCCGAGGAAGCAGAGGATGTCGAGCGGCATGCCCGCGATTCGGGCTTCCTGGACGGCATTGATGATCGGTTTGCCCGACCGCTCTTCGACGCTCGCTTCGGATCGCAATCTTGCGAGTTCCTGGCGCCGCGTCCGATGGAAAATGCGGAGCGATAATCTCCGCGCGAGCGAGGACCGCGATCCGTTGAGGCGCCGGGCACCGACCGAAACGGGTGCCGAACTCCGCCGCCGAGTGTCGCTGATCGCGCGTCCGAAATAGCCGCGGTAACCAAGGAACACCTCGTCGGCGCCCTCTCCGGTGAGCACGACGGTCACGAACTTGCGTGCATGCTCGGAGAGAAGGAACTTGCCGACCGGAGCCAGCGAAACGAACGGCAATTCCGAGAACCACAGGCTGTCTTCGAGGTTCTGCCAAAGCATCTCCCTGGTGACGACCAGCTCGTGGTGGGTGGTGCCGAGCAATTCGGCGGCGCCGCGGGCCTGCTGCTGCTCATTCTTGTCGCTCCCGGCAAAGCAGATCGAGAAGGAATGGAAGCGCGACGCGGAATTCCGGGTCATCAGTGCTCCGACGAATGTCGAATCGATCCCGCCGCTGAGATAGAGGCCGACCGGCACGTCGGCGCGAAGGCGAAGGCGGACCGCTTCGTTGAGCTCTTTGAGGACAACCTCTGCCGCGTCCGACGCAACCTTGTCGCTCGGCTCCGCGAGCGGCTTGGCGCTGTCTGCCGGGATTTCGGGCGACCAGTAGCGAATGACGCGGGATTCGAGCGTCTCCAGGTCGATGACGAGGCACGATGCCGGGGGAACCTGCTCGATGCCTTCGAACGGGAATTGGAAATTGTCCGAACGCTGGTTGCTGAGCGGGTCGAACGCGGCGGCATTAAGTCTGGGTTCGACCAGCCCGCTCGCGAAGATCGCCTTCATCTCCGAGGCGAAGACAAAACCTCGCTCGAGCCGAGCCAAATAGAGCGGCTTGATTCCGAACCGGTCACGGCCGGCGATCAAGAGGCGCTTGGCCCGATCGTAAAGCAGGAAGGCGAATTCCCCGCGCAGATGCTCGAAACAATCGAGGCCGTGCTCGCGATAGAGAGCGATAATCACCTCGGAGTCCGAACGGGTCGCGAAATGATGCCCGTTCGCTTCCAGTGACGCCCGGATCCGCTCGAAATCGTAGATCTCGCCGTTGGCGACCAGCACGATGTCGCCGTCGTCGCTGTAGAGCGGCTGGTCGCCGGTGGTGATGTCGATGACGGCGAGGCGGGTGTGGAGAAGGGTGAGTTCCCCCGCTTCGTCGACGAATGTGCCGCTGCCGTCGGGACCGCGGTGCTGAAGGGTGTGAAGCACGCGCTCGATCGATACTTGGGAAAGGCTTCGGCCGACTGACGCGAAAATTCCACACATGCAGCGCTTGTTTCCCCGATGATGCGGGCACCCTGTTCGACCGCCCGTTGAATGAGCGTGGACGTTTGATGAATCCATCAGTGGTGACAGGACTCCGATCGGTTGCAAAGGCGGAAGGCGCGCAGTCAGAACTCGGCGTGAATGCGCATGCCTCCGACCGGGACCGGACCTCGGTCGCGATTATAGCCGGGATGTTCGATCAGCTGGCCGTCGAACGAAAGATGGACCTGCTTCACCAGCGCCAAATCGTAATAGGCCTCGACGATCTCTTCCGGGCCTGGGTGCGGCAGTTTGCCGTCGCCGATCAAGATGCCGAGGCCACCGGCGTCGAGGAACCGCTCATGCACGCGCGTAATGCCGTTGATCACCCCCGCGAGGCCTAGTGTGTCGTCGGATCGGCCCCATCCCCTGCCCTTGACCGTCAGCCCGGCAGCAAGGGAACGGTCGACATCGGTGAATTCGTAAGGTTCGATGTTCCCGTTGGCGATGCCGGCCTTGACGAAGATCGAGGCGGCGTCGGTGATCTGCTGCTCGATGTTGAAGCTGACGCCGGCGCGATTCCGCATACGCCGGACGGCGACGATGTCGGCCGGTTCGCCAGTCGCCTCTGCCAGCGCGATCGCATCGGCGAAGCGACCCATTCGGCCGTGGTTGACGAACAGCGTGACCTTCACCTTGCCGGGCCGGCCGCCGATCGAGTGGCGGTGCTCGATCTCGCCGTCGAGCTCATATTGGCTGAACCTCGGATCGAGCCGGGTGCTGTTGGGAACGTCGGACAGATCGAACGCTCCGGCGCGCACCGTCCAGTCGCCCTGGTATAGCTCGGCCGCGGCGCCATAGGTGTAGCCCCAGGCGTTGGCCGCATAGTCGAATGTCCCGGCGTCGATCACCGTCCAGTTCATGAAGTCGCTGCGGGGATCATGCGCCTGTTCGTTGGTGTCGAACACGTCGACGACGCTGAACTTCCCGATCCACAGGACCAGCCGGTCGGCTGATCGGTGGCCGCCAAGCTGGTTGAGGTCTGGATCGACCTTCTCGGTCTTGCCGCCGAGGCCGATGGTCTGGCGAAGAAACCAGCGCGGCAGCTTGGCATAGGGATCCGCCTTGCCGACCTTGTACGCTTCGCCGCTGGGGAAGCCGGCGGCGCCGAGCGTGTTGCTGAGCCCGAAACCCTGGTCGATCTCCGGGTTCACCCAGATTTCCGCGCCCTCCCACGGCTTCACCCCGAAATAGCCGGTGAGATCGAAGGTCTCCTTGGCGTGCGGCCGGTGGTCGAGGCTGTTCGGACCCTGATAGAGAGAGCGGAAGCGGGCGTTCGCCTGGAGGACGAAGGTCATCTGACCGTGGACCGCCCATTGCTGGTCGGGCGCGTCGTCCGCGTAGGCGGCTGTTCCGAAGAAGCAGGGGATCGCGGCCAGAAACGCAGCTCGCCTCACTCGCACTCCCCTAAAGCCAACCCTGTTCGCGGTACCAGCCGGCGGTGGCGGCCAGGCCGTCGGTCGTAACGATCTCGGGTCGCCATAGCTCCCGGGCCGGAATGCGCTTGGGCTCGACCACCCAATTGCGGTGAGAGAAATAGGCCGCCCGGTCCGTGGTGAGCTTGGCCTTCTCCCCGCGCAGCAACTGGTCCGCCCTGGCGGCGAGGCGAAGCAGGATTCCGGGCGATGAGATCACCGTCGCCCGGGTGCCGACGGCCTCGGCGAGCGCGCGGGCGAACTCCTTGTGGCTCCAGCCGCCCGGCTTGCCGTCGTCGGGCTCGACAAGGCAGCCGGTGGGCGCGGCCAGGTCGGCAAGAGCAAGCAGCAGGCGGGCGAGATCGTCGGCGTGGATCACCGACACCCGACCCTTGGGCGGCATCAGCATCAGGCCGAGCTTGGCCATCCGGAACAGCTCGAGCGTTTCCCTGTCTCCGGGGCCATAGACCGCGGGGGGCCGGACGATCGCCCAGTCGAGGCCAGAGCTCATGACCAGCTCTTCCCCCTTTTTCTTCGAGGCGCCGTAGAGCGACAGCTTCGGCTCGCGCGCGGCGAGCGACGACACATGGACGAAGCGGTGCACCCCGCCAGCCGTGGCCGCGGCGAGCATCGCCAGCGTTCCGGTCACGTTACCTTGCGCGAACGCGGCGGCAGTCTGCCCGGTGATCGTGCCCGCGACATGGACGATCGCGTCCGCGCCCGTGACCAGCTTCTCGAGCGCG
>DASSIU010000028.1:0-6670 GCA_035691585.1 Sphingomicrobium sp.
GCGCCTGCCGCCGTGACGATCGCCCGTGGGCCGAGAATCCAGCCGACCGGAAGCAGTTCCTCGCCCTCGATAAAATCCGATCCCCGCTTGCGGATGTGCCGCACGGATCCGGGGTGCTCGTCGATGATCGCGGCGTTGCCGCTGGACCGGACATTCTCCTGGATCGCCACCCGGTCGGCGCATTCGGGGATCGGAGCCCCGGTGAAGATCCGCACGCAGGTGCCTGGTCCGACAGGACCGACCCAGCCGGAGCCCGCATAGGAACGTCCCACCAGCTGCAACACTGCGGGAAATTGGCCCAGGTCCGCGTCCCGGACCGCGTAGCCGTCCATTGCGGAGACGTCCGAGCGCGGGGAATCGATCTCGGCGATCACCGGGCGCGCCAGCACCCGATCCGCGGCCTCGGCGATGGGCACGGTCTCGGTCCCGAGCGGTGATGCGACCGAGCGGACGAGCTCGACCGCCTCGTCGAAACTGATCACGTCTGCTGCCAGTCGCCGGTCTTGCCGCCGGATTTTGAGACAACCTCAATCCCGCCGATCGTCATCGTGTGGTCGATGGCCTTGAGCATGTCGAACAAGGTCAGGCAGGCGACCGAAACGGCCGTCAACGCCTCCATCTCGACGCCCGTGACGGCCTTGGTGCGCACCTCGGCGGTGACGCGGAATCCAGTCAGTCCATCGTCGGCGTCGATGTGCACCTCAACCTTGGTCAGCGGGAGTGGATGGCACAGAGGAATTAACTCGGCGGTGCGCTTCGCCGCCATGATGCCGGCAAGCTCCGCGGTGTGAATCACCGATCCCTTCGGAGCAGTTCCTGCCAACGCCTGTTCCAGCGTCTCGGGCTTGCAGGTGAGGAAGCCGCGAGCGCTGGAGGTACGCACGGTTTCGTCCTTATCCGACACGTCGACCATGCGGGCGCGGCCGCTGTCGTCCACGTGGTTCAGCCCGTTCATCCGCAAAGGTGCCTCAGCCGCGGAACCTGCCCCGCAAGCGAGCAGGGCCGATAGCGGCTGTCCAGTTCGTATTTGAGGACCAGGTCCCATCCGTCGCGGCATGCTCCCGTGGAGCCTGGAAGGCAGAAGACGAACGTTTCGTCAGCCTGCCCGGCGAACGCGCGCGACTGGAGCGTCGAGAGGCCCACCGTTCCGAAGCTCGCTTGGTGGAATAGGACCGAGAAGCCGTCCATCTCCCTCCGGAACAAAGGCTTCACGGCTTCGGGGGTCACGTCGCGCGGCGCGAAACCGGTCCCGCCAGTGGAAATGATCACGTCCACGCTCTCGTCCTGAACCCACGAACTGACCTGAGCGCTGATCGCCTCGACATCGTCGGTCACGATGGCCTTGCCGGCAAGCTCGTGACCGGCGGTCGTCAGCCGCTTCACGAGTAAAGCGCCTGACTTGTCGGTCTCTTCGGTCCGCGAGTCGGATACGGTCAGCACCGCGATGCGCAGCGGATAGAAGACCAGGCTTTCGTCGATCCCGGCCACGCTGTCAGTCCCAGCGCTCGCGATCGGCATAATCCGCCTCGGTCGGTTCAATCCACTTAGCACCGGCTTCGCCCACTTCGCGCTTCCAGAACACCGCCTCGGTCTTCAACCGGTCCATCAAATAATCGGCCGCCTCGAACGCGGCGCGGCGATGGATGGATGCAGCGCCGGCGAACACGATCGGCTCGCCCGGGGCAATATTGCCGCGGCGATGGACAATATGGACATGATTGACATCGAACTTCGCCGCCGCCTCTCCCGCAATGTTTTCGAGCGACTGGAGTGTCAGGGCAGGATGATGCTCGAGGACGAGGCGATAGACGGCCTGACCACTCTTCGAGGCGCGACGCGCCACACCGGTGAAACTGACGACCGCTCCGTCACCCTTGGCCCGCTCGAGCAGCGCCCCGAGTTCCTGCTCGGGGTGGACCGCATCTTCCTCGAGCCGCGCGACGACGCTCATCCGCCGGACACCGGCGGCAAGAACTCGAGTTTGTCACCGCAGGTCAGGCGATAATCGTCCCGCACCAGCTTCTCGCCGACGAAACTCAGTGCCCGCTTGTTTCGAAGTACGCTTGCCGCATCCGGATGTTCGGCCGCGACCCTCTCACGGACCTCCGCCACCGTACAGACGGATGCGCAGCTGACCTCGAGCTCCGAGCCGATCGCTTCGGCGAGCCGTCCATGGAACAGGACCTTCATCTTGCCTCGCTGCGGTTTGCGAGCGCTGCTCTCGCCATCGCCAGTGCATCAGTCAACCGCAGAGAACACCGCCTCCCGGCGAAATCCGGTTGCGATGATGGAGGTCCATTCTGGATCACTGCACAACGCGATGATCCAGATGTCGATAACCTGCACCGGATAATATGGCGGAGAGGGTGGGATTCGAACCCACGGTACAGTTGCCCGTACGCCGCATTTCGAGTGCGGTGCTTTCGACCACTCAGCCACCTCTCCGTGAAGGTCATCGCGCTGGCCGGGCGAGTGCCGGCTCGGTCGGATGCGGCGCCCTAGCAGTGGCGCCTTGGCTTGCCTAGATAGTAAGGCATGACCCCTTTTGAACCGTTCGAACGTTCTCCCCCCGAGAGAAGAATGATGGGCCCCAAGCTCGATATTCCGATTGCCCGATTCGCCATTGGCGAGGTCGTGCGCCACCGGATCTTCGACTTCCGCGGCGTCATCTTCGATGTCGACCCCGAATTCGCCAACAGCGAGGAATGGTACGACTCAATTCCCGAAGCGATCCGCCCACCGAAGGAGCAGCCCTTCTATCACCTGCTGGCTGAGAATGCCGAGAGCAGCTACGTCGCCTATGTGAGCCAGCAGAACCTGGTCGCGGACGAGAGCGACGAGCCGGTCGGCCACCCGGCGATCCCGACGATGTTCGAGCGGGAAGATGGCCGCTACCGGCTTAGGCCCGAGCAGCGCAACTGAAGAGGGGGAGAGCGTAAAGCCCTCCCCCGCTCCCCTGTCGAACCTTAGAAGTTCACCGACACGCGGCCGTAGATGTAGCGGCCGTTGAATCCAAACGGAGAGTAGAAGGGGAAGCCGACCAGGCCGCTCGGAGCATTGAGGTTCCCCGGCTCCCGATCAGGATAAATGTCGAACAGGTTCTGCACGCCGACGGCAAACTGCGGCAGCCTGTTGGGCGTGTAGCGGAATTCCAGATCGGTGATTGCGTGCTTGCCTGTCTGGACATCGGCCGCCGGCGTGGTGCCGGGCTGGGTCACGTTGCCATAGTAGGTGATCCGCGCGGTCGCGCCGAAGTCCCTTAACGACCAGTCGACGGTTCCGGCGATCTTCTCGCCGGGCGTCCCCTCGGTCATCGTCAGCAGACGGTTGCGCGCGAACAGGGTCGGCGCCGGGTTCAGCGTCGAGGTCGAAGTCGGCACTCGAGTCACTTTGACCTTGTTAACGTTGCCGGCCAGGGTGAAGTCGAACACGCCCGCGCCCGATGAACGCAGCCGATAATGGCCGACGACATCGACACCCTTTGTCCACGAGGCGAGACCGTTGATGAAGAAGCGCGCCGCGCTGACGTTGAACGGCGCCAGCAGCGCCGCCACCGCCGGGCTGAAGGTCGCGGAGATATTCTCCGACAGGCCCAGCTGGTCGCGCAGGCGAATATAATAGCCGTCGACGGTCAGGTCGAAGCCGCCAAAGCGGAACACGGAACCGAGCGAATAATTGGTTGACTTCTCGGGCCTGAGGGGCAGCCCACCGAGCGCTTCGGACACCGGCGCGGTCGACGGGAACGTTCCGGTCAGAACCGGCGATCCGTTGACGATCACCGAGGCGACCGAGGTGAAATATTCCTGCTGGAGCGAGGGCGCGCGGAAGCCGGTCGACACGGTGCCGCGCAAGGCGAAGGCCGGGCTGAAATCGTAACGGGCGGACAGCTTGCCGGTAACGGTCTGGCCGAAGTCCGAATAGGTTTCCCCACGAACAGCTCCGTCGAGCTGGAACTGCTTGGTGACCTGCGCCTCGAGGTCGAGATAGGCGCTGCCGTTCTCGCGATGTCGGTGGATCGCGTTGATCGGGGAAAAGCCGCCGAAGCCCTGGGCGCCCGATCCCGTATAGGAAGCCAGTTCACCGGGGGTAATCTGATAGCCTTCCCTGCGCCCCTCGAGACCGAATGCCACGTTCAGCGATTCGAACACTGGCAGGCTCTTGGTCACGTCGAGGTTTCCGACCAACTGGTCGTAGATGAGGGCACCGTCCCGGAAGTTGTGCGGAGTCGCGGCGCCCAGGCTGTAATTGGCGGAATTGTCGGTGTGGAAGATGACCTTGTTGCGCCCGTAACTGGCGCTGAGGTCTACGTTCCAGCCATTGCCGACAATGCCCTTGACGCCGATCGCGCTGTTGAGGTCCTTCGAGACTGTGTCGATGAGCGGGATGAAACCGGCCGGATAGCCCGCGATCGTGGCCGACGAGACGGTCGAAGCGCTGGTCGGGCGCGGGAATGCGGCGCTCGAGGTATGCCGATGCTGGTAGCCGGCCCAGCCGAAAAGCTTCCAGTCGCCCGAAATCGTCATTCCGGCATTGGCGAAGCCGGTCATCGAGAGGACGTATGGATCGCCGAAGCGGCCGCGCAGCGGAGGACCGGCGAACGGCTTGACGGCATTGGGTGCCGGCGCATCGGAGCGATTGGTCGGCTCGCGCTCCTCAACCTGTCCGGACAGCGTGAGATAGCCATCGTCGCCGAAACCGATGCCCTTCCAGGCATCGATCGTGGAAGTCGGCTCGCCCGAGACATGGTGGCTGTCGCGCGAGGTGACGACATCGGTGTCGTAGAAGCCGTGGGTCACCGAGACGCTGCCGCCCGAACGGGCCTGGCGGAGGCGCAGGTTGATGACGCCCGCGATCGCGTCCGACCCGTAGAGCGCGGAGGCACCGTCGCGCAGCACCTCGACCCGGTCGAGGGCCGCGGTCGGCACCGTGTTCAGGTCGACCGCGGACGAGCCTCGGCCGACGCTGCTGTTGATGTTTAGCGACGCCGAAGGGTGCGCGCGGACGTTGTTGATCAGAACGAGGGTCTCGTCCGGCGAGAGCCCGCGCAAGGTCGCCGGGCGGATCGCGTCGGTCGCATCGGTCGCCGACGGACGCGGGAAATCGACCGAAGGCGCGACCGCGGCGATCGCCGTGCCAAGTTCGGTGGTGCCCTGGTGCTGCAGGCTGTTCACCGACAGCACGTCGACCGGAGAAGCGGTATCGAGCCGTGAGCGCCCGGCAACGCGCGTGCCGGTCACGACGATTTCATTGCTGTTCGACGGGGTCGAGGCATCGGCGCTCGACTGTGGCGTGGCCGCGGAAGCGGGGGTGGCGGCCTGCACATTCCGCGCAGCGCCGGTCGGCCCGGCGGGAACCTGCGTCGACGGCGTTGCCGATTGCGCAAACAGGGGGTCGGAACCCATCAAGGCGATGACGGAAACAGTGGTCAGGGAGAAACGGTTGAAATGAGGCATGCCTGTTCCCTCTGTTGCGCCGAAGGAGGATTCCGGCGGCGAACGGACCGCAGGACCGCGGCCTGATCCAGACCGAATTGATAAAAGCCTTTGCTGGCAAGCTCTTGCTGCATCCGACCGTCAAATTGGCGCGCGGCTGTTGCAGTGCGGCAACAGCGTGCGGCCACGGCCTCGCGGTTGACACCCGCGCCCCCCTGCCATAGGCGGCTCGCTTTCGCGCGCGCCCTCGTCGGAGCTCGTGTTGCGAGACCAGTTTTAAGAGAAGAGAAGAGCCAATGTTCGCAGTCGTGCGCACGGGCGGGAAGCAATATCGCGTCCACCCGGGAGACAAGATCGTCGTCGAGAAGCTCGACGGCAATGCCGGTGACAAGGTGACGCTCGGCGACGTCCTTCTCGCCGGCGACGGCGGCAATCTCCAGAAGACCGACGGTCTCACCGTCGCCGCCGAGATCGTCGCTCAGGCCAAGGCCGACAAGGTGACGGTGTTCAAGAAGCGCCGCCGCCACAACTACCGCCGCAAGAAAGGCCATCGCCAGCAGCACACGATCCTCAAGATCGTCGCGATCGGCGATCATAAGCATGTCCCGAGCAAGGCCGAGGGAGCGGAGAAGAAAGCCGCTCCGGCCAAGGCGGATGCTGCACCCGCTAAGCCCGCTTCCAAGAGCGCGGAGCCCACGGTCAAAGGCGAAAAGGCCCCTGGCGGCGACGTCACCGGGACGCCCACCGCGAACCCTGCTCCGAGCGACGCCAAAGCGGCCGGCGCCGTCAAGCCCGCGGCGAAAAAGCCTGCCGCGCGCAAGGCCGAAGGGGCCGCCGCCCCTAAGGCGAAGGCCGAATCCGGGTCGACAAAAAATGCTGCACCTGCTAAGGGCGGCGGCAAGAAAACTCCGAAGAAGTAATCCAGCATGGCACATAAGAAAGCAGGCGGCTCGTCCCGCAACGGCCGCGACAGTGAGAGCAAGCGCCTCGGCGTGAAGAAGTTCGGCGGACAATCTGTCCTCGCCGGTAACATCATCGTGCGTCAGCGCGGTACCAAGTGGCATCCGGGCGACAATGTCGGCCTGGGCAAGGATCACACGCTCTTTGCATTGACCGACGGCTGCGTCGCGTTTCGCGACGGCAAGCTCGGCCGCAAATATGTGCATGTCATGCCGATTAGCGGAACGAGTTCATAGGAGCGGTCAGAACGGGATCGCTTCCACAAGGGGGCGGCCCGG
>DASSIU010000029.1:0-19529 GCA_035691585.1 Sphingomicrobium sp.
AAAATTTATCCGCGGGCTGATCACCCAGGAATTCGACGGACCCGAACCCTCGCCCGCAGTCCTCGAGGGGTTGGCAGCTTACGTGCGGAGCCTCTCGCCCCAAGGCTGCACCAGCCCTCAGCAGGCAGGAATCCGCCTCGGGTCGATGCTGGAAGACGTCGAGACCGCCATGAGCCTTGCACAACAGAGCTATGCGGGTGGCGACCAGCGCACGGGCCGCTTCCTTATCGGAGCGGCACGCTCGACGCTCGGCGGGATCGACGAGCGTTTCCAGCTTCCAGGCGGCGAGCTGGATCGCGCGCTACTGCGGGATGCCGCGACCGAGCTAGAGGCTATCGAGCTCGCCGAGACCGCCCCTCCGGACGCGTTTCGCAACTGGCGCAGGGACTGGCCGGCCCGGGCGAAGCAGCTGCTCGCCGATGAGGGCAAATCCCTGTTCTCCGAAGTCGTGCTGCGCCGAGAGCTCGCGAATTAGTCGAGGTTCGGCCTCAGCCACCGCTCCGCCTGCTCGATCGAGACACCGCGACGGGCCGCATAATCCTCGAGCTGGTCGCGACCGATGCGGGCGACTCCGAAATACTGGCTGTCGCGATGGCCGAAGTAGAACCCCGACACCGCCGAAGTGGGCAGCATGGCGAAATTCTCGGTCAGCGTTACCTCGCCGGGATTGCCGCCGAGCATCTGGAACAGCACCGGCTTGAGGCTGTGGTCCGGGCAAGCCGGATAGCCGGGCGCCGGGCGGATGCCCTCATATTTCTCGCGGATAAGCTGGGCGTTGGAGAGATGCTCCTCGGCATAGCCCCACAGGCGGTTCCGCACCGTCGCGTGGAGAACCTCGGCGAAGCTCTCGGCCAGTCGGTCCGCAAGGGCCTTCAAGAGGATGTCGTCATAGTCGTTGATCGTCTGCTTGAACCGCTCGAGGTGCGGTTCGAGCCCGTGGATCCCGACGGCAAAGCCGCCAATCCAATCATCGCCTTCCGGATTGATGAAGTCCGCGAGGCACATGTTCGAACGTCCCTCGCGCTTCTTTACCTGCTGGCGAAGCAGCGGCAGTCGCGTCCAGTCGTTGCCGGCGAGCACGAGAACGTCGTCCCCTTCGCGCTTGCAACGCCACAGCCCGACCGTCGCCTTGGGGGTGATCCACCGCTCCGCGATAATCTGATCGAGCATCGCCTGAGCATCCTTGAACAGGCTCCGCGCGCTTTCGCCGACCACGGGATCGTCGAGGATGGCGGGATAGGTACCGGCGAGTTCCCAGGCCCGGAAAAACGGCGTCCAGTCGATCGACGCGCGTAGATCGGCGAGCGGCCAGTCGCCAAAATGATGCAGCCCCGGATATTGCGGCGCGGGCGCCTGGCCCGACGGGTCGAACGGAAAGGCGTTGGCCCGCGCATCATCCAGGCTTGAGAGCTCGTTCTGGCCGCTGCGTTCCCGCGATTTGCGCAGCTTGTCATAGTCATCCGCAGTGGAAGCGATCAGCGGCTCACGCTGCGTGTCCGAAACGAGGCTGGAGGCTACGCCAACGGCCCGGCTGGCGTCCAATACGTGGATCACCGGTCCTTCGTAAGCAGGATCGATCCTGAGAGCCGTGTGTGCCTTGCTGGTGGTCGCGCCGCCGATCAGCAGCGGCAGATTCATGTCCGCCCGCTGCATTTCGCCCGCGACGGTCACCATCTCGTCCAGCGAAGGGGTGATCAGGCCGGACAGGCCGATCATGTCGGCCTGGTTGTCGTTCGCCGACTTCAAAATGTCCTGCCAAGGTACCATCACGCCCAGGTCGATTACCTCGAAGCCGTTGCACTGCAGGACCACGCCGACAATGTTCTTGCCGATGTCGTGGACGTCGCCCTTGACTGTCGCCATCACGATCCGGCCCTTGCCCTGCGTGACGCCGGCTTTCTCTTTCTCCTCCTCAATGAAGGGAATGAGGTGGGCGACGGCCTTCTTCATCACGCGCGCGGACTTCACGACCTGGGGAAGAAACATCTTGCCCGAGCCGAACAGGTCGCCGACGACGTTCATTCCGTCCATCAGCGGGCCCTCGATCACCTCGATCGGGCGCGGGAACAGCAAGCGGGCTTCCTCGGTGTCGCCGACGATGTGGGCGTCGATGCCCTTGACCAGCGCATAGGATAGTCGCTCGCCAACCGGTAACGAGCGCCATTCGGCGAGCTTCTTTTCCTCGGCCTCGTCGGTGCCCTTGTAGCGCTCGGCTAGCGCAATCAGTCGTTCGGTCGAATCCTCGCGCCGGTCGAGAATCACATCCTCGCACGCTTCCCGCAGCTCGGGGTCGATCGCATCATAGACGTCGAGCTGACCGGCATTGACGATGCCCATGTCCATGCCCGCGGGGATCGCGTGGTAGAGGAACACGCTGTGCATTGCCCGGCGTACCGGCTCGTTACCGCGGAATGAGAAGCTGAGGTTCGACAAGCCGCCGGAGATGTGGGTGCCCGGACAGCGGCGGCGTATCTCCTTCGCCGCCTCGATGAAGTCGATCGCGTAGCGCCGGTGCTCGTCGATGCCGGTGGCGACCGCGAAGATGTTGGGATCGAAGACGATGTCGTTGCGGTCGGTGCCGTCGGCCACGAGCAGCTTGTACGCTCGCTCGCAGATCTCGACCTTTCGCTTGACGGTATCGGCTTGCCCGACCTCATCGAACGCCATGACCACGACCGCGGCGCCATACGAGCGGCACTTGCGCGCCAGTTCCAGGAACGGTCCCTCCCCTTCCTTCATCGAGATCGAGTTGACGATCGGCTTGCCCGATACGCACTTCAGCCCCGCCTCGATCACGCTCCATTTCGAGCTGTCGATCATCACCGGAACGCGCGCGATGTCGGGTTCGGCAGCGATGCGCTTCAGGAACACGGTCATGGCCTCTTCGCTGTCGAGCAGCGCCTCGTCGACGTTGACGTCGATGATCTGCGCGCCGTTCTCGACCTGGTCGCGCGCCACCTCGACCGCCGCATCATAGTCGCCGGCGAGGACGAGTTTCTTGAAGCGGGCGGAGCCGGTCACGTTGCAGCGCTCGCCGATATTCACAAAGCGCGCGCCTGCGCCGGCCTCATTCACTCGTGTCATCTCCATCGGATCAGGCGGCGATCGTCATCGGCTCGAGCCCCGCCAGCAACGTGCCTGAGCGGGGAGCCGGGACGGTACGCGGCGTGCAATCGCGCACCGCCCCGGCAATTGCGGCGATGTGCGAGGGAGTCGTCCCGCAGCAGCCGCCAACCACGTTGACGAGCCCATTCCGGGCCCAGTCGCGGACCTGGGCGGCGGTGTGTTCCGCCGCCTCGTCATATTCGCCCAACTCATTGGGAAGCCCGGCGTTCGGATAGGCCATCACGAGCGTGTCGGCGATTGCGGATAAGGCCGCCAGGTGCGGTCTCAGCTGGGCAGCGCCGAATGAACAGTTGAGGCCAATGGTGACCGGTCGTGCGTGCCGTACCGATGCCCAGAAAGCTTCCACCGTGTGGCCGGAGAGGTTGCGCCCGGAAAGGTCGGTGAGAGTCATCGAGATCATCAGCGGCAACTCCCGGCCGAGATCCTGTTCGGCCTCCAGCGTCGCCATCACCGCTGCCTTTGCGTTCAGCGTATCGAAGATGGTCTCGATCAGGATGAAGTCGACACCGCCTTCCACAAGCGCATCGATCTGCTCGCGATAAACGACTTTCACCTGGTCGAAATCGACCTCGCGGAACCCGGGGTCGTTGACGTTAGGCGATAGCGACAGCGTTTTGTTGGTCGGACCAAGCGCGCCAGCGACCCAACGCTGACTCCCGTCGCGATCAGCGATCTCGCGCGTGATCCTCGCGGCCGCCCGGTTGATATCGCCGACCAGGTGCTCGGCTCCATAATCGGACTGGGAGATGGCATTCGCGTTGAAGGTATTCGTGGCCAGAATTTCGGCGCCCGCATCGGCGAAACTTTCGCAGATCGAGCGGACCACTTCCGGCTTCGTGATGTTCAAGAGGTCGTTGTTGCCTCGCTGGTCCCGGGAAAGACCGAGTGTGCCGGCATACTCGGCCGTTTGCAGCTTCCTTGCCTGAATGGACGTCCCATATGCGCCGTCCTTGATCAGGATGCCCTTGGCCGCTTCCGCGCGTAAGGCTCTGGATGCACTCATGATTTGGCCCTCACGCCGAGCAGATGACAGATTGCGTAGCTAAGCTCCGCCCGGTTAAGCGTGTAAAAATGGAAGTGTCGGACGCCACCTGCATAGAGCTGGCCACAGAGTTCCGCCGCGACGGTGGCGGCGATGAGCTGGCGCGCTGCGGGAAGGTCGTCGAGACCTTCGAAGAGATCGTCGAGCCAGGGAGGGATGGTCGCTCCGCAACTCTGCGCAAACCGCCGCGTCGTCGCCACGTTGGAAACCGGCAGGATGCCCGGCACGATCTCCGCCCCAATCCCGGCGGCGGCGGCTTCATCGCGGAAACGGAAGAAGCAGTCGGCCGAGAAGAAAAATTGGGTAATCGCCCGGTCTGCGCCGGCATCGACTTTCCGCTTCAGGTTATCGAGATCGAACGATCGCGATGACGAGTCTGGATGCACTTCCGGATACGCGGCCACGGAAATGTCAAACGGAGCGACGCTCTTGAGGCCGGCGACGAGGTCGGCGGCGTCGCGATACCCTTCGGGATGAGGCTGATACTTTGAGCCAGGCTCCGACGCGTCGCCACGCAGCGCCACGATGTTGCGGACTCCGAGTTCCCAATATTCCCGCGCGATTCCATCGATCTCCTCACGGCTCGCGCCAACGCAGGTCAGGTGCGCCGCCGGGGTCAGCGGGGTTTCATTGAGGATACGCTCCACCGTTAAGTGGGTTCGCTCGCGGGTCGATCCGCCAGCGCCATAGGTCACGGACACGAACCGCGGCTGCAGCGGTTCCAGCGTCTTGATCGACTCCCAGAGCGTCTCTTCCATCTTCTCCGTCTTGGGCGGGAAGAATTCGAAGCTCACCTGGATGTCGCCGCGGGCTTCCGCGAACAGCGGCAGATGCCGGCCCAGGGACTCGTAGGCGTTCATGCCGCCCTCCGCTGAGGAATTGCGGCCTTCACGCCTCGCCACAAGGTCACCGTGAGCTCGCCGCCCTTCAGATGCTGGACCTGATCGATGGTCAGGCCCGCCGCGGCGAACCAGGCGCTCATCACCTCGTCCTCAAAGCCGAGCCGGATGTGCGCGTCACGTTCGCGCAACTCCTCTCGCTCATGCGCAGCGAAGTCCACGACGAGCAAGGTGCCGGCCGGAGCAAGCACTCGAGCCGCTTCGGCAATCGCGGCCGCCGGAGAGTGGGCGTAGTGCAGCACCTGATGGATGATGATGCTATCGGCGCTCTCGTCGGTGAGCGGAAGCGCGTACATATCGCCTTGCCGAAGGCTCGACTGGATGCCGGCGGCCTCGAGCTTCACCCGTGCGAGCCGAAGCATTTCGGACGAGCGGTCGATGCCAATCGCTTGCTGGGCTCGAGGGCCGAACAGCTCGATCATTCGGCCGGTGCCGGTTCCGATATCGACCAGTCGGCCGAGCGGTCGGCGGCCAAGCGCCCGGTCGATCGCATTCTCGACCTCACTTTCGGCTACGTGGAGCGAGCGGATCTGGTCCCAAACCTCGGCGTGGCCCGCGAAATAGCGGCTGGCGGCCTCGGCGCGATCGGCACGGATCGATTCCGTGCGCGCGGTATCCGATGCGAATAGCGCCTGGGTGGCGACGTCGGCCCATTCGTCGATCAAGGCATACAATGGATCGACCCGCTCCGCTTGGGCCAGCGTCAGGAACACCCAGCTACCTTCCTTGCGACGTTCGAGAACTCCAGCGTCGGCGAGAATCTTGAGATGGCGAGAAACGCGTGGCTGACTCTGTCCAAGCACCTGCGCCAATTCGCCCACCGACAGCTCCATGAGCCGCAACAGCGCGACGATGCGCAGCCGGGTGGGATCGGCCAAGGCCTGGAATCGATCGGCGAGAGGAAGCTGCACACTCACCAGATAAGGATATAAAGATATCTTTATATCGTCAAATCGGCCTTGTGAAATAATCCCTTGTAGGGTGGTAGGGATTGTCGCTATTGCCGCCGACCTGGCCTCTGACGACTCGCGCGTGGAGGTCCAGTGAGCTCATTCAAAGGGCGCTTTTAGGGAGTGAAAGACTCATGAAGAACGTTGCGATCGTGACCGCTGCGGTCCTCGCGCTCGGCCTGGCCGCGTGCAACAAGAACAATGCCGAGAATAATGCGGCGAACGAAACGGCTGTCGAGAACACCGCTTCGACCGACGTCAACGCCGCGACCAACGCTGGCGCCGAGGCGAATGCCGACGCAGCGCTCAACGCCGCGGGCAACGAGGTTGCCAATGCGGGCGCCGCCGTGAACAGCGCGTCGAACGCCGTCGAGAACAAGTAAGCCACGCTTACACTCGAATCAGGAAAGGGCCGTCCTTCGGGGCGGCCCTTTTTTTATGGCCGGGCAAAGTGGTACTCGGGCCAGGTGAAAAAACTGATCGTTTGCGCGCTTTTGATTGTTGCCGCCTGCAAGGACCACCGTCCTCCAGCGCCGACCGCGGAGCAATCCACCCGGCTCGACAATGCCGAGGACATGCTGAACAACATGGGCAATGAAGAAGGGCCGGCGGATCGCTCCACCGGCCCTTCCAATCAGTCGAACTAAGCGAGGACTAGAAGTCCATTCCGCCCATGCCGCCCATGCCGCCGCCGGCCATGGCCGGCGCCGATTTGTCCTCGGGCATTTCGCTCACCGCCGCTTCGGTAGTGATGAGCAGCCCGGCGACGGACGCCGCATCCTGGAGCGCAGTGCGAACGACCTTGGTCGGATCGATCACGCCGGCCTTGGCGAGATTCTCGTAGACCTCGGTCTGGGCGTTGAAGCCGATCGACTCGTCCTTGCCTTCGAGCAGCTTGCCCGAGATGACCGCACCGTCGTGACCCGCGTTCTGGGCGATCTGACGGACCGGTGCATAGAGCGCCTTGCGAACGATATCGATGCCACGGGTCTGATCGTCGTTCTGCCCCTTGAGCCCCTCGAGCGCCTTGGTGGCATAGAGCAACGCAACGCCGCCACCGGCGACGATGCCCTCCTCGACCGCAGCGCGGGTCGCATGAAGCGCGTCGTCGACGCGATCCTTGCGCTCCTTGACCTCGACCTCGGAAGCGCCACCGACCTTGATCACCGCAACTCCGCCGGCGAGCTTGGCCAGCCGCTCCTGCAGCTTCTCGCGATCGTAATCCGACGTCGTGTTCTCGATCTGCTGACGGATCGCCTCGGTGCGCGCCTTGATCGCGTCGTGGGTGCCCGCGCCATCGACGATGGTCGTGTTGTCCTTGTCGATGGTGACGCGCTTGGCGGTGCCGAGCATCGCGGTGGTGACGTTCTCGAGCTTGATGCCGAGATCCTCGCTGATCATCTCACCACCGGTGAGAATCGCGATGTCTTCGAGCATCGCCTTGCGACGATCGCCGAAGCCCGGGGCCTTCACGGCCGCGACCTTGAGGCCGCCGCGCAGCTTGTTGACGACCAGCGTCGCCAGCGCCTCGCCCTCGATGTCCTCGGCAATGATCAGCAGCGGTCGTCCGCTCTGGACCACCGCTTCGAGGATCGGAAGCATAGCCTGAAGGTTCGACAGCTTCTTCTCGTGGATGAGGATGAAGGGGTCGTTCAATTCGACCTGCATCTTCTCCGGATTGGTGATGAAGTAAGGCGACAGATAGCCGCGGTCGAACTGCATGCCCTCGACGACGTCGAGCTCGAACTCGAGCCCCTTCGCCTCCTCGACGGTGATCACGCCTTCCTTGCCGACCTTCTCCATCGCCTCGGCGATCTTTTCGCCGACGATGGTGTCGCCGTTGGCGGCGATGCTGCCAACCTGGCTAATCTCGTTCGAGCCGGACACGTCCTTGGAGCGGCCCTTGAGGTCGTCGACAACCTTGCCGACGGCCAGATCGATGCCGCGCTTCAGGTCCATCGGGTTCATGCCCGCGGCGACCGACTTCATGCCCTCGCGAACGATCGCCTGAGCGAGGACCGTCGCGGTGGTGGTGCCGTCGCCGGCGATGTCGTTGGTCTTCGAGGCCACCTCGCGCACCATCTGCGCGCCCATGTTCTCGAACTTGTCCTTGAGCTCGATCTCCTTGGCGACGGTGACGCCGTCCTTGGTGATCCGCGGAGCGCCGAAGCTCTTGTCGATGACGACGTTGCGGCCCTTGGGGCCCAGCGTCACCTTCACCGCGTCGGCGAGGATGTCGACACCGCGAAGAATGCGCTCCCGCGCATCGCGGCTGAATTTCACGTCTTTGGCTGCCATCTGGCTACCCTTTCCGGTTGCTTAAGTTCACTAATGTCACCTGATCGGCCGCCATTTCGTGCGGCTTTAGGCGAGGTCAGGCGACGATCCCGAGGATGTCGCTTTCCTTCATGATGATCAGGTCCTCACCATTGATCTTCACTTCGGTGCCCGACCATTTGCCGAACAGGATCTTGTCGCCGGCCTTGACGTCGAGCGGCGTGATCTTGCCCTCGTCGTTCTTGGCGCCTCCGCCGACGGCGACGACTTCGCCTTCCTGCGGCTTTTCCTTGGCGGTATCGGGGATGATGATCCCCCCCGAGCTCTTCTCCTCGGCCTCGACTCGACGAACGAGGACGCGGTCATGAAGCGGCCTGAAACCCATGGGTCTTAACCCCTCTTCTCTCTACAAGTTGAACATTGCTCGTTGGCACTCTGCCAATGAGAGTGCCAGCGATGCGGCGCATATGGTTGCGGGCCGTCCGTCCGTCAACGGGTCGGCTCGTTTTGTTGTTAGGCGTGCCGACGTCGCCGCGAGCGGCTGCTCGAATGTCCCAATTCGGGCGAAAGCCAGCGATTGCGGCAATCCTGTGCGCGAGCGCGCGGACGCGAGCGCGCCGAGGTTTTGACAAGCGTGGAGCAAAAGGAAGCCGTCCTGGCACAACTGCCACGCTGGATCACGAAACGCGTGCTGTAGGACAGGGAAATGATGAATTCTCTAGAGTGCGGCTTCGACCCATTCCTGCCATTCACGGCGCAACACGTCAGCCGCCGATGCGATGCCGCGAATAGGTGACGAGCCAATAAAGCAAGAGTGACATGATGAGGATCAGATGCAACGTTCGCTGTCGGGGCACCAGGACTAGAACAGCGGCAACCAGGGGCACCATCAGCACCTCCGGAACTCGCGCCAACATGTGTTGGCGGTCGTAACTCGGGCTGGTCAGCTTGAAATAGAACCAGTGACCAACGTAGCTGATTTGAAAGAGCAGAAAGAAGGTCCAGATCGAGCGCGCATTCTCGTCGTAGAAGGTGGCAAGGTCGGCGTTCGGGAGCGGTTCGTCGGGCAGAACCGCGGTGGCCATGAGAAAGAGCAACACCAATTCCACGATGATACTCAAGAGGAACGGATAGGTCAGGATTTCCGGCCGTCCGTGGACGGACCAGATTTCGAACCACATGCTGAAAAGGACGACGAACGTGAGCGCAGCCGCCAACAGCGTTCGCGCATCCCAGGAAATCGTTCGCCTGTGTCGGAACAGCTTGTGAAAGCTCACCGCCAGGTCGCTCATGGCGATGCCGACGACGATCGACACGAGCCCCATAGCATAGTCGAACGCTTCCATCGTCAGCCCCCCCGACGTCGTATCTTGGGGCTAGCTTAGCGCCCTAACGGCAGCTTTCCACCCATTGCGGACACTCGGACTCAGGCTACACTCGAAAGATGAACGCGCTTCGTTGGGTTAGTCTTCTACTCGGCTGCGCGTTCGCCGTTGGAGCGGTCGCTTCTTTTCTGACCTTCAGAGCGTTTGCACCCGAAGGGTGGGAGGAAGTTCGGCCGGACGCGGTTTGGTCCGGTCTGTTTGCGTGCCTTTCACTATTGGGATTTGGAGCCGCTTGGGCCCTCGGAAATTCGCAACGCGACTAGCGTCCGTTTTCCAACCAAAATGGACATTAGCTCGCCAGCCCGCAAACAATGCGGCGTTCGACGCGAGCTAGCCCGCCTTACGTCATCGCCTTGCGCATCAGGCCGAGACGGTCGCGCAGCACCCAGCGCGCGAGCATGAGCGCCGCTACTGCCGCGAGCCCGCTCGCCAGGCCGACCCAGATGCCGACGCCCTTCCAGTCGCGCGCGAACGCGAGCCATGCGCCGATTCCGAGACCCACCACCCAATAGCCGACGAGTGCGAACAGCAGCGGCCACCGCGTGTCATGGAGTCCCCTGAGCATCCCCGCACCGATGACCTGGGCACCGTCGACCAGCTGGAAGGCAGCCGCGACCCTGAGGAAGCTGACCGCCAGCGCGATCACCACGGCGTTCGCCGGCACATCCTTCAGGAACAGGGTGACGAGCTCGCGCGGGAAGCTCCACATGACAAGCGCCATCGTCCCCATGAAGCCCACACCGATCACCCAGGCGGTCCAGCCGGCGCGCGCGATCGCTGCATCGTCTCTCCGGCCTAGCGCTAGTCCAACGCGAACCGTCGCCGCCTGTCCGAGGCCGAGCGGGACCATGAAGGTCAGCGCGGCCAGCTGCAGCGCTACGGCATGGGCCGCGACCGCGGGCGCCCCGATCCAGCCCATGAAATAGGCCGCGAGGGCAAACACACCCATTTCGAGCGCCATCGTCACCCCGATCGGCCAGCCGAGGTGGATCATCGCCATGATCCTTTGGGCGTCGAGGCGCCACCAGTGCCCGAACAGGTGAAAGCGGCGGAACTGGCGATCGGTCAGCGTCACGACTATGAGCGCGCCACACATGATCAGCCACGTGAGAGTGCTCCCGAGCCCTCCACCGCGAAGCCCAAGCGCGGGAAGGCTGAAGTGGCCAAAGATCAGCGACCAGCTGAGCAGCACGTTGAGGCCGATCCCGCCGAGGCTAAGCCACAGGACGACCCGCGGACGCTCGAGCGCCGAAACGAAGTTTCGCACGAGCTGGAACAATAGCCACGGCGCCGTGCACCACATGTAAGCGCGGAGGAAGGTTTGCCCCTGGCGCGCCAGGTCCGCCGATTCTCCGAAGAAGCGCATCAGGTCGCCGACGTGCCACAGGACGAGCCAATAGGGCGGAAGCATCGCGGCGATTAGCCACAGCCCGGCGCGAAACGTCCGCCGCACATCGCGAACCGCGTTGAACCGCTGCCCCAGCGCCGTCGCCATCATTGGCGAGGAGGCGATGACCAGCCCGAGCATCAGCAGGTTGAAGGTGAAGGTGAGGTTCAGCGCGAGCGTCGCCGCCGCCAGCTGGCTTGCGCCGAGGCGGCCCATCAGGAGAACATCGGTGGCCTGGATCGCCTGCTGCGTCAGATTGGCGAGGATCAGCGGCCAGGCGAGCGCGAGCGTCGCATGCAGCTCTCCACGCCACGGCGTCATCCGTCGTTCCGAACCGATGTTTGCCGCGACGCCCATGGCTAAAGGCGCCTAGCTGTCCCGCCCCGCGTCGAAAAGGTTTGGCCGTGCGGCCGCTCGTCCGCTAGCGATAGGCGACAATCGGTAGAGGCACTCCAATGAAGTTCGTCGGCGCAATCTGGAAATTGCTGGTCGGGATCAAGGACGCGCTCGTCCTGGTGCTGATGATCCTGTTCTTCGGGATGCTCTATGGAGCGCTCTCGGCAAGGCCGGCGCCGGTGAAGGACGGAGTCCTCGACCTCGACCTCAACGGCAGCGTGGTCGAGCAGCCGTCGCGTCGCGAGTGGGCCGATATCGCCGGCTCGGCTCGGCCGCAGCAATATCGCCTGCGCGACCTGGTCGCGGCAATGGACAAGGCGAAGGACGACAGCCGGGTCAAAGCCGTCGCGCTCGATCTCGGCGGATTCACGGGCGGCGGCGCGACCGCGATCGGCGACCTCGCCGCCGCGGTGCGCCGGGTGCGCGACTCCGGCAAGCCGGTGATTGCCTACGGAGTCGGATTCACCGACGACAGCTACGCGCTCGCATCCGCGGCGTCGGAGATCTGGCTCAATCCCCTCGGCGGCGTGCTGATCACCGGTCCCGGCGGCTCGAACCTTTATTACAAGGGGCTGCTCGACAAGCTGGGGGTGACCGCCAACGTCTATCGTGTCGGCGCCTACAAGTCGGCGGTCGAGCCGTACATCCGCAATGACATGTCGCCCGAGGCCCGGCAGAATTACACCGCGCTCGACCAGGCCCGGCTCGAGACGTGGAAGCAGGAGGTCAAGCAGGCGCGGCCGAAAGCGAACATCGACCTGTTCCTCACCAACATGAACGGCGCGGTGGCCGCCGCAGGCGGGGACATCGCCAAGGCAGCGCTCCAGGCGGGACTGATCGACCGGATCGGCGACCGGCGCGAGTTCGAGGCGCGACTTGCCAACCTCGGCGGAGGAGTCGGCGACCACGGCGCGCCGTTCAAGCGGATCACCCCGGCGTCCTACATCGCGGATGTCGTCGACCAGAAGCCCTCAGGGCCGATCGGCATCGTCACGATTGCCGGCGACATCGTGGACGGCAAGGCGGGCCCCGGGACCGCGGGCGGCGACACAATCGCCAAGGAGATCGAGGACGGCGTCGCCAACAAGGGCATCAAGGCGCTGGTGGTCCGGGTCGACAGTCCGGGCGGATCGGTCCTCGCGTCGGAACGAATCCGGCAAGCATTGCTCGAAGCCAAGGCGAAGAAGATTCCGGTCGTAGTCTCGATGGGCAGTGTCGCAGCATCGGGCGGCTATTGGGTCTCGACGCCGGGCGACTTCATCTATGCCGAGCCCTCGACCATCACCGGCTCGATCGGCGTGTTCGGTGTAATTCCGAGCTTCCAAGGCACGCTTCAGAAGCTCGGTGTCGGCGCCGACGGCGTGAAGACCACGCCACTGTCCGGCGAGCCGGACCTCTTCAAGGGACCTTCGCCGGAGGCAAGCCAGTTGATCCAGACCGGCGTCGAATCAATGTACGGCCGGTTCCTCGGCATCGTCGCCGCCTCGCGTCACAAGACCCCGCAGCAGGTCGACCAGATCGCCCAGGGCCGCGTGTGGGACGGCGGAACCGCGCACCAGCTCGGGCTGGTCGATGCATTCGGCAATATCAGCGACGCCATCGCCAAGGCGGCGCAGCTTGCCGGTCTGGGTAGCGAGCGCGGCGTCCGCTATCTCGAGCCTCAGCCCAGCTTCCGCGACCAGCTGATCGACGCGTTGGCCGACAACGATAATGATACGGCCGCGCCCGCCGATGCTTTCTCGATGATGACGCGGCAGCCGGAGCAGCAGCTCGCTGGAATGCTCGGTGAGGTTCGCTCCATCATGGCCGGCCCGAGCATCCAGGCGCGCTGCATCGAATGCCCGGAGGTGGCACCGGCCCGGCTAGACGAGAAGGACCTGACGTTTCTGGGGCTGATCAGGAGCTGGCTCGTGTAAACGGCCTGCGTCAGATGTGAATCGGCTTTCCTTGCACCGCCATCGCCGCTTCCTTGAGTGCTTCGGAATGCGTCGGGTGGGCGTGGCAGGTGTAGGCGATGTCCTCGCTGGTCGCTCCGAACTCCATCGCCTGCGCGGCCTGAGCGATCATCGTCCCGGCGACTGACGCGATCATCCACACGCCAAGCACGCGGTCGGTCTTCGCGTCGGCGATCACCTTCACGAAGCCGTCGGTCTCGCGGTTGGTCTTGGCTCGGCTGTTGGCGAGCATCGGGAACTTGCCGACCTTCACCTCGCCCGATTTCTTCGCGTCTTCCTCGGTCAGGCCAACGCCCGCGATCTCGGGCATGGTGTAGACGACCGACGGGATCACGTCGTGGTTCACGATGCCGGTCAGCCCGGCAATATTCTCGGCGACCGCGATGCCTTCGTCCTCGGCCTTGTGCGCCAGCATCGGGCCCGGGATCACGTCGCCGATCGCCCAGATGCCGGGCACGGAGGTGCGGAACTCTTGGTCGGTTTCAATCTGCCCGCGCTGGTTGGTCTTGAGCCCCGCCTTGTCGAGACCGAGGCCCTCCGTGTTCGGACGCCGCCCGATCGAGACGAGCACGACATCGGCCTCGATCGTCTCGGCGCTCCCGCCGGCCGCCGGCTCGACCGTGAGCGTCACGGTCTCACCCCCTTCGGCCCCGCTCAGGGCAGGCTTGCGTTCCGCCTTGGTGACCTTGGTCGAAAGCTTGAACTCCAAGCCCTGCTTCTTGAAGATCTTGTTGGCTTCCTTGCGGACGTCGCCGTCGAATCCGGGAAGGATCTGGTCGAGGAACTCGACGACGGTGACCTCTGCGCCGAGCCGCCTCCACACGGACCCTAGCTCCAGTCCAATCACGCCGCCCCCGATCACCACCATGCGCTTCGGCACCTGCGGCAACTCGAGCGCGCCAGTGGAATCGACGATCCGTTCCTGGTCGATGGTGACGCCGGGCAGTGGAGTCACGGACGAGCCGGTCGCAATGACGATGTTTTTGGCGCGGACGGTGCGGCCCCCGACCTTCACACTGTCCTTGCTTTCGAACGTTGCTAGGCCTTTGAGCCATTCGACCTTGTTCTTCTTGAACAGGAACTCGATACCCTGTGTGAGGCCCTTCACCGCCTCCTTGCGGCCGCCGTGCATCGTGTCGAGATCGACCTCGACGTTACCAGTCTTCACGCCCCATTTGGCGAGCGTCCCGTGCGCGGCTTCGTCGAACAGCTCGGACGCATGGAGAAGGGCCTTCGACGGAATGCAGCCAACGTTGAGACAGGTGCCGCCGAGCGTTTCGCGGCTTTCGGCGCAAGCCGTCTTGAGCCCAAGCTGCGCGGCGCGGATCGCGGCGACGTAGCCGCCAGGGCCACTCCCGATCACCAGCACGTCGAAATCGTAATCAGCCATTCTCAACTTCCCTGCTCGTCATGCCGGCGCAGGCTGGCATCCATGTCATATGTAGGCATGGACCCCAGCCTTCGCTGGGGTGACGGTGAAAATTACAAATCAATCAGGAGCCGCGTCGGGTCTTCGATCGCTTCCTTGACGCGCACCAGGAAGGTCACCGCCTCGCGCCCGTCGATCAGGCGGTGGTCGTAGGACAGCGCAAGATACATCATCGGCCGGGCCACGATCTGTCCGTCCTTCACCACCGGCCGCTCCTCGATCCGGTGCATGCCCAGCACCGCCGACTGCGGCGGATTAATGATCGGCGTCGACAGCAGCGAGCCGAACACCCCACCGTTGGAGATGGTGAAGGTGCCGCCCGTCATTTCATCAACGGTGAGCGTGCCCTCCTTGGCCTTCTTGCCATAGGCAGCGATCGCCTTCTCGATGTCGGCGAAGCTCATGCTGTCGGCATTGCGCACTACGGGAACCACGAGCCCCTTCGGCGCCGACACCGCGACCGAGACGTCGAGATAGTCATGGTAGACGATTTCGTCGCCCTCGAGGCTCGCATTGACCGACGGGACATCTTTCGCGGCCAGCGCGCACGCCTTCACGAAGAAGCCCATGAAGCCGAGACGGATGCCGTGCTTCTTCTCGAACAGGTCCTTGTAGCGGGCCCGAGCCTCGATCACGGCGCTCATGTCGACGTCGTTGAACGTCGTCAGCATGGCCGCCGTGTTCTGCGCTTCCTTGAGGCGCTTCGCTATTGTCTGGCGAAGCCGCGACATTTTGACGCGTTCTTCCTTGCGGTCCTCGCTGCTCCCCGGCGAAGTCCGGGCTCCAGGAGGCGAAGCCTTCGCTTCAGCCGGTGCCGGTGCTTTCGCCTCCGGCGACTGGACCCCGGCCTGCGCCGGGGAACTGCCTTTCTGCGCGGCCGCGATCACGTCGTCCTTCGTCAGCCGTCCATCCTTGCCGGTGCCGCGGATCTTCGTCGGGTCGACATGATATTCGAGCACCGCGCGGCGAACCGCGGGCGAAAGAGTGGTGATGTGATCGTCGCCCTCGGCTCCCGCCATCGCCGGTTCGGGCGCATGCTCATCGCCGCGGAGCAGCGGGGTTTCGCCCGCACCAGGCGGATTGGTGGTCGCCGCGGCTGCGGTCTCAGCCGGTGTTGGGATGGCGGTAGCGGTCGCGTTCTGGTCGATCCGCGCAATCACTGCGCCCACCGCGACGGTATCCCCCGCCTGCACCAGCTGCTCGGCCAGCACGCCGGCGACCGGGGACGGTACCTCGACGCTGACCTTGTCGGTTTCGAGCTCGGCAATCGGCTCGTCGGCGGCGACGGCCTCGCCCGGCTTCTTGAGCCAGCTGGCAAGGGTGCCTTCGGTGATCGATTCCCCGAGCGCGGGGACTTCAACGTCAGTGGCCACTATCTACCCTTTTATTCCGCGGCGACCGCACCGGTCGACTGACCGGCATTGGCCTCATTGTCGTCGTGCCCGAGCGCCGCGGCGATCAAAGCCGACTGCTCGGCCGCGTGACGCTTGGCAAGCCCCGTCGCGGGCGAGGCGCTGGCGTCGCGGCCGGCATATTGGGGCCGCATGCCCGGGCGACCGGCATCGGCGAGACATTGCTCGAGCAGATCCTCGACGAACAGCCAGGCGCCGTTGTTCTTCGGTTCTTCCTGCGCCCAGACGAGGTCGGTCAGCTTCGGCATGGCCTTGAGGCGCTTCAACAGCGGCTCCGAGGGGAACGGATAAAGCTGCTCGATGCGGACGATCTCGACCCCGAGATCCCCGGCGGCGTCCCGCGCTTCCATCAGTTCATAGGCAAGCTTGCCCGAGCACAGCACGAGCCGACGGGTCTCCCCCTCGGCGGTCGGGTTGAGGTCGCTGAGGATGCGACGGAAATGGCTGTCGCCGGTGAAGTCCCCGATCTTGGAGACGGCGAGCTTGTTCCGGAGTAGCGACTTGGGCGTCATCATCACCAGCGGCTTGCGGAAGTCGCGCCGCATCTGACGCCTGAGGATGTGGAAATAGTTCGCCGGGGTCGTGCAGTTCGCGACCTGCATATTGTCCTCGGCGCAAAGCTGCAGGTAGCGTTCGAGGCGCGCCGAGCTGTGTTCCGGCCCCTGCCCTTCAAAGCCGTGCGGGAGCAGCATGACGAGGCCGCTGGCGCGCAGCCACTTGGCTTCGCCCGCGGCGACGAACTGATCGATGATGCTCTGCGCACCGTTGGCGAAATCGCCGAACTGCGCTTCCCACAGTACCAGGGTCCTGGGGTCGGCCAGCGAATAGCCATATTCGAAGCCCAGCACGCCGAACTCGGACAGCGGGCTGTCGCGGACCTCGAAATGTCCCGGCTGGACACTGGTCAGGGGAATATATTTCTGGGCGGTTTGCTGGTCGACCCAGACTGCATGGCGCTGGCTGAAGGTGCCCCGGCCGCTGTCCTGACCCGACAGGCGCACGCCATTGCCGTCGGCGAGCAGGCTTCCGAACGCGAGCGCTTCCGCCGTCGCCCAGTCGAACCCGTCGCCGGTCGCGAACATTTCCTTCTTGGCGTCGAGGATGCGCTGCAGCGTCTTGTGGATCGCAAAGCCGTCGGGGACGGTCGTCAGTATCCGTCCAAGGCGCTGGACCTCGTCCTCCGGGATCGCGGTCGGGATGTTGCGGCGCCCAAGCACCGGCTCGTCCGGACGGCCAAGCCCCGCCCAGCGCCCACCGAACCAGTCCGCCTTGTTCGGGAGATAAGAGACGGCGCTCTGGAACTGCTCTTCGAGGTGAGCGACGAAATCGGTCGTGGTCCGATCGATCCACGCCTGGTCGACAACGCCCTCGTCAATCAACTTCTTGCCGTAGATCGCGCTGACGAACGGATGCTTCTTGATCGCGGCATACATCAGCGGCTGGGTGAAGCTCGGCTCGTCGCCCTCATTGTGGCCGAAGCGGCGGTAGCACCACATGTCGATCACCACGTCGCGCCCGAAGGTCTGGCGGAACTCTGTCGCAAGCTTGCAGCAGAAGGTCACCGCTTCGGGATCGTCGCCGTTGACGTGCAGGATCGGCGCCTGGATGCCCTTGGCCACATCGGAGGGATAGGGCGACGACCGGCCGAACTGCGGACTGGTCGTGAAGCCGATCTGGTTGTTGATGATGAAGTGGATCGTGCCGCCGGTGGCGTAACCGGGCAGGCCGGAGAAGCTCAGGCACTCCCACACCACGCCCTGGCCCGCGAAGGCAGCATCACCGTGGAGCAGCATCGGGAGGACAGTCTTGCCGCGCTTGTCGTCGCGGAAGGTCTGCACCGCTCGCGCCTTGCCGAGCACGACGGGGTCGACCGCTTCGAGGTGCGAAGGGTTGGGCAGCAGCGCGAGATGCACCTTGTTGCCTTCGAACTCGCGGTCGGACGAGGTGCCGAGGTGGTATTTGACGTCGCCCGAGCCGCCGACATCGGCGGGGTTGGTCGCTCCCCCGGCAAATTCATGGAAGATCGCCTGGGCGGACTTGCCCATCACGTTGGAAAGGATGTTGAGGCGGCCACGGTGAGCCATTCCGACGTCGATCTCGGTGACGCCCATCAGGCCGCCATACTTGATGACTGCCTCCAGCGCCGGAACCGCGCTTTCGCCGCCGTCGAGTCCGAAGCGCTTGGTGCCGACATATTTGCGAGCGAGGAATTTCTCCCACTGCTCGGCGTGGATCACCTTGGTCAGGATCGATTGCTTCCCCTCGGGCGTGAAGCTGATCTCGGCGTCCTTGCCCTCCATCCGCTCCTGGAGGAAGCGGCGCTCCTCCAGGTCGTTGATGTGCATGTATTCGAGGCCGACGTGACCGCAGTAATTGCGCTGGAGGATGCGGACGATCTCACGCACCGTCGCCTGTTCGAGGCCGAGCGCGCCGTAGAGCCAGATTGGCCGGTCGAGGTCGTCGTCGCTGAAGCCGTGGAATTCGGCGGTGAGGTCGGCGGGAACTTCGCGGCGGGTCAGGCGGAGTGGATCGAGATCGGCGGCAAGGTGACCTCGCACCCGGTAGGTGCGGATCAGCATCATCGCCCGGATGCTGTCTTCCGCGGCGCGCCGGATCGCCTGCGGATCGCCGGTGGTTTCGGCCACTCTTGCAGCGACTGCTGCCCTGGCCTTTTCGATCGTCGCCTGCGTCGGGTCGAGGCCGAGGTTCAGCTCATCGAGCTCGGCGATCGGCCAGTTGGGCCGCTCCCAGCTCGGGCCAGCCTCGCGTTCCTCGAAACCGACGAAATCGTTCATGCCGAAACCAGCAACTCCTTGAGCGTCTTGCCCAATTCAGATGGGCTTGGGCTGACGGTAATTCCAGCCGCCTCCATCGCCGCGATCTTGCTCTCGGCGTCGCCCTTGCCGCCCGAGACGATCGCGCCGGCATGGCCCATGCGCCGGCCCGGCGGCGCGGTGCGACCCGCGATGAAGCCCACGACGGGTTTGCGGCGGCCGCGTTTTGCTTCGTCCGCGAGGAACTGCGCGGCGTCCTCCTCGGCGCTTCCGCCGATCTCGCCGATCATGATGATCGATTGGGTCTCGTCGTCGGCGAGGAACATCTCGAGGATGTCGATGAATTCTGTGCCCTTAACCGGATCGCCGCCGATGCCGACGGCGGTCGATTGCCCAAGGTCCTCGTTGGTGGTCTGGAACACCGCCTCATAGGTGAGCGTGCCCGAGCGGCTGACCACCCCGACGCTGCCCTTCTTGAAGATGTTGCCGGGCATGAT
>DASSIU010000030.1:0-5497 GCA_035691585.1 Sphingomicrobium sp.
AGCCATGAGCATCGCGCTGGCATGGAACATGGCACCCAGGAGCATCAGCAGGACCGCGCGAACGAGATGACCGCGCTCGTACTGGTTTAAGCCGAAGAACAGGAATCCGATCGCAGCGGATTGGCGAATCCCGCTCATTCCGACGACTATCACCAAGTAAGGAAAGGCCACGAGGAACGCGAGCCAGGGATTCGGTTGTCGTGCGCAAAAGGAGCTGAGACCGGCGGTGAAGATAACTCCGCACGCGAGATTGATATACCAAAAGGGAGCGCGGAACTGCTGAAAGAACCAGTTCAACGCGTAGAACCCAGGGTCCTCGTGGCTGATGGCGTTCCAGAGGCTGTTCAGCGCGATGTAGTGATAGATATCGGCGTAGCTACCCCAATCCGGGCCGATCTTCCACCGAAGACCGATCATCAGCGCCGTGGGCACCCCGGCGAAGGCGACGAACAGGAATCGGCGCCGGATTACGCCCGTATCCTGGTTAAGGATCGCCCCGGTCGCCAGGATCAGGAAAATGCCCCAGTAGACGAACACAGACGAACCCCCTGCCGCAGCGAGCCACTAGTGCAGCGATTTCGCCCAGCCGCAATAGTCAAGCTGGGTCATCACCTCGCAACGACCCGCCTCCCGCGCATCCGCTACCTCGCGGAGGAGCATTCGCAGCAACCCGAGCGTCGCTGGCGCGCTGGCGATGTTCTCGGGGTGTAGCCAGTAATGAACGACGCCGTCGGACACATCCGCGGCACGGAGCAGGCGCTTTGCCCTAAGGCGAGTGACCTCGGGCGGCACTGCTCGCCGGGGACCCCTTCTCCAGTTCAGGAAGAAGCCCGCCGGTATCTGGACGATGCGGTTCGCCGCCGAGGGAGATTCAGGCGTTTCGAGGAGGTTGAACTCGGACAGGAACGACGACAGTCGCGAGCGCCCTCGAGCCGAACGGAAACCCATGAAACCTTGTCCTGCCAGTAGATCCGAGTGCGCGACGAGATTGCGCGGATAGACGAAGGTTCGGCTGTCCCGAATCGGGCCGACGAGCTGTTGAACAAGCGCGAGCTCCGCTTGGGCTTCGACCTCGTCCAGATGTGTCCATGGAATATGCGTCACACCATGCAATGCAATCTCATGCTGCGCCTGAGCAACGAGGTCCACGAGACGGTCGCCGTGCCAACCGTCGCCCCCCGTCGAATCGAGATCGCGCAGCGCCGGCCCAAGATAGTTAGGTGCGGCGGAGCGGAGTTGTTCAATCGCTGGCCGGGCCCGGGCGAAATCGCGCCTTGATTGCGTGAACGCCCCGACGAACGCGAACGTGGCGGCGACTCCGAATTCACCGAGAACTGCAAGGATCGCGCGATAAGCCTCCGTCAGCCGCTCATCGCTTAATTCGCGGTGGTGCCGCGCGGTCAGGTGGTCGGCAACGCCCCATTTGCCCTCGCAATCGAAACTCAGGATGAACCGGGCTGCCACTCAGTTGGTATCCGAATCCAGGAAACTCACGTACCAATCGGCCTTGCCGCTTGCGGCAAATGCGGTTTCCGCAGTCAGGGCGCGCGCTCCGAAATTGATCTCGATCGGGCGCAGGCGCGCCGGAAGAGGCATAAAGCCTGCCCCGCGATAGGCTCGGTAATTCGGATCGGTGCGCGCGCACCAGGCGAGGGCAATCTCGGCGCCTTGGCGGGCCGCTAGAGAGAGTTCAGCGAGCAGCATTCGCGTCAGGTCCGCCGTTCGCCCGGGGGCCCCGATTGCCTCCATGACATAGCAAAGCCGTCCCCCGTGCTTGTCGGCGATCTTCGTCGCCACGAACGCGTCGAGCTCGCCGATCCCCGATCTCATCCCTGTGCAGCGATAATCAGCACCGGGCTTGTCGAACAATCGCCAGCGCATCCACTCGCCGCCGCGCTCGACCGCAGTGCCAAATCGGGCCGACACACGCGCCCAAAGACTGTCGAAATCCCCGCTGAGCTGCTCCCCGCTTTCATAAATGAAGCCGTTTTGCGTCCTCTCGCGAATGAATGGCACGTCGATCGCTCGCAGAGTCGGGTGAATTCGCCCCAGAAGAATGGACGAGCGGAGCGGACGTATCAGAAGCGGTACGGGTCCGAAGCTCGTCCAGCCCAATCGGCCGAACCATCCGGGCGACGCATTGGCGTTCGGAAAGCCCCAGAGCACATCGCCGCCGAGGATCGCGGGGTCCTGCGCGAGCGATCCCATTTTCACGAAGAGCCCCCGCCCCTGGCATGACGGATCGACGATCGTATCGATCGCCTGGAATCCAAGCGCTGAACCCGAGGCATTCGCAAGCCGCGTCGGGACGAGCGCAATCATGCCGACCGGCTGACCACTGCGAGATGCAACGGCGAACCGCGCCCGACCATGTGGATTGGATCCGAAGCGCCAGTTCAACAGCTCGGGGGACTTGTCCGGATCGCCGGGAAACAGCCGCTGATACGCTGCCACAATTGAATCATCGTAGTCGCGCAGCGCTACCGTGATGTCGGAACCCACGATCAGACCCGTAACGCGGTTAGACGGATCAGCGACCGCCCCGCGAGGCGACTCGCGTCTGGAGCTCGCTATGTTCGGGCAGCACCACCCGGAACTTCCGGTTCGCGAAGTCGATCGAAACCTTCTTGAAGGCCCGAATGGCATTCATCCCGAGCAGTAATGCGGGCCTGTTTTCGAGCCCCAGCTGCTTGAACGTATGCGCGTCGGTGAAGACGACGGCCAGGTTGGTGAGACCGATGCCGCCGACCGTAAGCTGACGGACGAACATATAGTCGCCCGTAATCTTGGCGCCCGTTACCGATTCGAGTTCCACGCTCTTGTCGACGTTGACCAGATTGTCTCCCAGGAGCCGCCGGCGCAGGGCCAAATTGCCAATGCTCACCTGGGAACCTGTATCGAGCACCACGGTCAGGCGCGCGCCGTTGGCGTCGGCGTCGGTCACGATCAGGCGCCCGTTCTTGCGCTTCGCACGGACGACGATGGTGCCCGGCTCAGTGCTGAAATCCGGTGCGCTCGAGGGGACGATCGACATGACCTGCTTTTCGAAATCGAACTGGACCCGCTGCGAACGAAGCACGTCGACCCCGACGATACCGTCCGCCCCCATGTTGGCGCGGTCGAGCACGGCGGCCTCGATCGACAGCTCGGGGGGACGGGTGAACTCGAGTTCCCCCACTTTGGCGGTGCCCACGCTCGTGGCACCGGCAACGCTGTGCAACTCGGCGTCGCCGGCGCTCGGCAGTTTCAGCGCCGCGACAATCTGTCGTGACACGGCCGTGCGATCGGCGCCGGTGTCGACGAGGAAGCGATAGGGCCCGTTGCCGGAGAGCTTGACCGGCACGGTCATCCGGTCGTCGGGCTCGGTCTTGAACTGGACATCCTGGGTCTGCGCATTCTTGTCGGCGTCTGACTTGTCGGCGTCTGGCGCCCCTGAGACTGCATCGAACTTCGTCGTCGTGGTCGTCTGCGCGAACAAAGGCGCACTACTGACCAAAGCTGCCCCGACCACCACCGCGCGCCACAACATCGAGACACCTCCAGGAAACCGAAGTGTACGCCCGGCGCCGCCGCCCGGCAAATACACAAAAGTTATTGGAAACCGTCTGGTAAGCCTTGTCCGCTATCAACCTGCATTCAGTGGGGCCGGTTCGACGAATGTCGGAACGGATGTTGCAACGACCGTTGTGTGTTCTGAGTTCGGAGCCCCACCTTGGCCAAGAAGCTTGTCGAGACCACTGTTTATTCGTTGTCGAGCGATGCGCCCGCGCAGCCCGACCGCCGTCAGGGCGAGCGCTACGTCAGCCTCCTGAGGGTCGGCGCGTTGATCACGAACGGCCGGCGGGAACTCTGCCTTATCCGGAACATCTCTGCGGGCGGAATGATGATCCGCCCCTATTCGACCGTTGCGGCGGGCGCCCGGGTCTCGGTCGAGCTGAAACACGGCGAGTCGCTGACGGGCACGGCCCAATGGTCGGAAAAAGGGCTCATCGGCATCAGCTTCGAGAGCCCGATCGACGTACTCGCGCTCCTCAGCCCTTCAGGAACCGAGACTCGTCCGCGCATGCCGCGGGTCGAGCTCAGCTGCAGCGCGCGCCTGCATCACGAGGGCCGAGCGGCACCGGGAAGCGTGGTCAATATTTCCCAGGGCGGCATTTGCCTGACAAGCCGCGCGACGCTGCCGATCAACGCCGACGTGATTGTGACGCTGCCTGGCCTCAAGCCGGCCGCGGGGGTCGTCAAGTGGAGCGAGAATGACCAATACGGAATCGGCTTCAACCGCGTCTTCCCGCT
This sequence comes from Sphingomicrobium sp., assembly GCA_035691585.1. Taxonomy (GTDB): domain Bacteria; phylum Pseudomonadota; class Alphaproteobacteria; order Sphingomonadales; family Sphingomonadaceae; genus Sphingomicrobium. The sequence continues at coordinate 4,294 of DASSIU010000030.1, forward strand.
CGACGAACTGATGGAATTTCTGCGTGAGCAGCAGCGGGACGAGCGGCGAAAAGCGGGCTGATCGTTCAGCGTCGTCGAAGCAGTAGCATCAGATTGTTAGCCGGCATCGCACGCGTCTCCTCCAGGCGGAGACCTCGTTCCTCAGCCGAGGCGGCGAAATCCTCAACCTTTCTCAGTCCCCATTGAGGATCGCGGCGCTTCAGGTCGGCATCGAAATCGAGGTTGCTCCGCGCAGCGGGAATGTCGTTCTTCAACCAAGGGCCGTACAGGATCAGCGGCGCGCCTGGACTGAGCAGCCGCGCGGCGCCGTCGAGCAGGCCAAGCGCCGAGGCCCACGGGCTGATGTGGACCATGTTGATGCTGAGCACCGCCTCCGCTCGCTCGATCGGCCATTCCGGCGACGCGGCATCGATCGGCAGGGGCGGACGGATGTTGGCGAGACCCGCTTCCACTCGCCATGCCGCGATCGAGCCCAACGCGTTGGGATGGATGTCGCTCGGCTGCCACTCGAGTGCCGGAAAGCGCTCGGCGAAATGAATGACATGCTCACCGCTGCCGCTCGCGATTTCGAGAATGAGCCCGGACGAGGGAAGCCACTCCCGCAGGACGTCCGCGATCGGTTCGCGGTTGCGTAGCGCAGCCGGCGCAGAGCGCCGGGCCCCGGCGCCCACTGCCTCATAAAAACGGCGATCGTCGCCCATCAGGCGCGACCACGCACCTCCTCGAGCAGGCGCTTGGCGCGAAGATACATTTCGACGCGGGTCAGCGTGAACATGCCGAGCGCAAAGGCGATCAGCGGGTCGGTCAGCATCGCCGGGCTCACTCCTCCGGCCTCGCCGAGCACCGCTCGGGCGCCCGATCGAAGGACGATCAAGGCGATGAGGAAGATCATCGCCGCCGGGGACGCCTTCTGATTGAGCGCGTGCGTTTCGGGATCGACGTGAATGTGCATCATCGCGCCGCGCTGCCAGCCGACTCCCGCGCCGATCAATAGGGCGACCAGCGAAGCGATGGCGACCCATCGCGTCGGAGGGAGCGACCAGAACATGAGCGCTGCAACCACCAGGTACAGCACGGGCACGACCCACAAGGTTTCAAGCTTGAGCGGCCGCATCTGCCCCATGCGCCGCATCCTCAGCGCGAAGACCACGACGACGATTGCAATGGTAACGGCGTAGCTGATCCAGCTCTGGTGAGCGGGATG
>DASSIU010000031.1:0-13309 GCA_035691585.1 Sphingomicrobium sp.
GGGATTCACGTCCCACCACTTCACCACGTCCTGCGGGCTGATGTGACGCTCCAGCTTGGCGGCGAGCTCGGTGAACGACAATTGCTCCTCATCGACCAGCTGCGAATCCCACACCGCGTGGAGATTGGTGGTCTTGCCGAACCAGCTGACCTTCACCTCATTGCCGCCCCGATCGCAGCATTTGCCGACATGCAGCGGCTGGTGGAGGTCGCCGACGACGTGGACGATGAAGCGGAGCGCCAGCTGCTTGTCGGCGCGGCTCGCGTTCGGGTCCTGTAGAGTCTTGGTGAACCGCCCGAGCGCCTCGAGCGCATCGCCCTCGGGCGGCGCATGATCGTAAATGATTCCGTTGAGAGTCACGTAGTGCCAAGGCGTCGCGGTCTTCTGCCAGAACTCGCCGGGCGCGGAGCGCATTTCATCGGGCCAGTTGGCGGCCTCGTCGAGCGTCTCGCCCGGTCCGAGAATCTGCTCCACATTCGCCCGAGCGAGGCCGCTGAGCTGCGTGTCCGCAATCGCCGCGACGACACGGTGCCCCGTCTTGCCCCAGGCGAGAGCGGGCGATGGAATCACGGCCGCCGCTGCGGCGAGAAGGAAAAGATGTCGAGAACTCATGAGCTGCACACTTCCGTCATGCTGAACTTGATTCAGCATCCATTTCGAGAACCCCGCAGCGGGCTGAGGAATGGACCCTGAACCAGGTTCAGGGTGACGTCCTTCGAATCCCGAGCGCCGTGCTTTTCCTAATTGCGGTAGCTAAAGACAAGAGCATGACGGAAGAACAATTGCTCGACCTCGCGCGGGCGGCGGCGGCGAAGGCTTATGCGCCTTATTCGAACTTCCATGTCGGCTGCGCGATCGAGAGCGTCGACGGCGAGGTCGTGACCGGCGCGAACATGGAGAACGCCTGCTATCGGCTCGGCCTTTGCGCCGAGCAGAGCGCGCTCACCGCTGCACAGCACAAGTTCGGGCTCGACAAAGTCGCGCGAATCGCGGTCACGGGCGCCAGTGGCGCTGTGGTCTGCACGCCTTGCGGCGGCTGCCGCCAAGCGATCCTCGAAGCCGCCCAATTGAGCGGCCGCGATATCAAGATCATCTGCGGAAGCGGCGACGGCTCGGCGGCCCAGCGGCACCGGATCGGCGAGCTGATCCCCTTCGGGTTCGGCCCGGCAAATCTCGGAGGCGGCGGCTAGTACCGAATCTCGAAGCTCGTGAAACTCGAACGCTATGCGCCAATGTGCCCAGAGATGATTAGAATGGGCGGCTCACCTGCTTGGACGCGCCGATAGTTCACGAACGCAGACATCTCCAGAATATCGGTAAGCAGTTGGGGCGCTTGTTCCTTGAGGGTCTGTGCCGATTCGAGCTGCACCGTAAGAACCTCTCCGTCGGACAGTTCCACCGCAGAGCATTCCTCATTCGGCCACGTCATACAGTCGATCCAAGCGCTGCTATTTCGGCCGTAATAAGCTGGGAAGCCGAGAGCTTCAGCGAAGATATCGTGCAGACCGTTCCAATCTGAAATTCGTGAGCAATCGACGCTAACAGTTTTCGCCATTACTGGATCTCAGACCAATTTGATCTCGCGCAGCCGCTCCTGAAGGTAATCGTTGGCGGTGATCGGCGGCCATTTGGGCTTCTGGCCCGCGGGCACCGTCTGAGGCAGCGCCTCGATCAGGAAATCCGATCGGAAATGCAGGAAGAAAGGCATTGAGTAGCGCGCCTTGCTCGCGCGGTCGGGCGTCGGGTTGACGACCCGGTGTGAGGTCGAGCGCAGCTTGCCGTTGGTCAGCCGCTGAAGCATGTCGCCGATGTTGATCACCAGCTCGCCTGGCCTGGGTGAGACCGGGATCCAGCGCTTATCGCGGGTCAGCAGCTCCAGACCCGCTTCCTCGGCCCCGAGCAGCAGCGTGATCGCGTTGATGTCCTCGTGGGCGCCGGCGCGGATATGCTCGCCGGTCGCCTCGGTCTGCGGCGGATAATGGAGCGCGCGCAGCACCGAATTGCCGTCCTTGACCGCGTCCTCGAAATAATCCTCGTCGATCTTGAGGTAGCGGGCGATGGCTTTCAGCACCTTGAGACCCGTCCGGTCGAAGGTCGCGAAGAGCTCGAGGAAGGTGTCCTTGAACGCGGGTATCTCCGACGGCCACAGATTGTCGGGCATGTGGTCGCGGAAGCGATGGCCCGGCGGCAGGTCGCGGCCGACGTGCCAGAATTCCTTGAGGTCGTGCGCCTTCAGCCCCTTGGCGGTCTCGATGCCGAACGGCGTGTATCCCCGCGCGCCCCCGCCGCCGGGAATAAGGTATTTGCGCTTCACCTCCTCGGGCAGCGCGAAGAAGGCCTTGGCCTTCTCCTCCGCGCGATGAATCAGGTCGTCCGGGATGCCGTGGTCGGCGATGATCGCGAACCCATATTCCTCGAAGCTCCGCCCGAGCTTCTGGGCGAAGGCTTCGGGATCGCGGTCGGCGTCCCGCAGCGAAACGGATGCAATATTGTCAGCGGTGATCGTGGCCATGGCTCTTTCTTAAGTCATTGCTGTGGCTGGGAACAGCAGGGAAACCTCGAACCCTCATCCCGGACTTGATCCGGGATCCGCCTTTTCTTCAGCGTCCCAAGGAAAGCGGATCCCCGCTTTCGCGGGGATGACGACTTCGGGTTCTTCCTCAGGGCAGCATCAGGCTCGCCAGCGCGGCGCTCATCAAATTGGCGAGGCTGCCGGCGAGAAGGGCGCGGATGCCGAGTTTCGCGATCACGGGCCGCTGGTTCGGCGCGAGGCCCCCGGTCACCGCCATCTGGATCGCGATCGAGCTGAAGTTGGCGAAGCCGCACAGCGCAAAGGTGACGATCTCGCGGCTGCGCAAGCTGAGCGTCGCTGTGTCCATTTTGCCGAGGTCGATGAAGGCCACGAACTCGTTCAGGACCAGCTTGGTCCCGAACAGCCCCCCCGCCGTGCCTGCCTCGCGCCATGGCACGCCGATCAGGAACATGACCGGTTGGAAAACGTAGCCGATGATCCGCTGGAAGCTTAGTCCGGGAATGCCGACGAGGTTGCCGAGGCCGCCGAGGATCCCATTGGCCAGCGCCACCAAGGCGACGAAGGCGAGCACCATCGCGCCGACGGCGACGGCGAGCTTGACGCCCGTCTGAGCACCCTGCGCGGCGGCCATGATGATGTTCGCCGGTTGCATGCCTTCTTCGAACGTCTCGGCGACGTCCACTTTTGCATCTTCGGCCTTGTCGCTGTCGGCCGGATCGTCCGGCATGATCATCTTGGCCATGAGGATCCCGCCGGGTGCGGACATGAAGGAAGCGGCGAGAAGGTAGGGCAGATAGCTGGCGCCGAGCAGGCTCGCATATGCGGCAAGGATGGTGCCCGCGACCCCCGCCATTCCGACGCACATCACGGTAAACAGCCGCGATGGCGGAAGCGCCGCAAGGTATGGGCGGACGACCAACGGCGATTCGGACTGACCGACGAAGATATTGGCAGCGGCCGAAAGCGACTCCACCCGGCTGATGCCGGTCACCCAGCCGATCGCTCCACCGACCCAGCGCACGATCCGCTGCATGATGCCGAGATAATAGAGAATCGCGACCAGGCTGGCGAAGAAGATGATCACCGGCAGCGCGGCGATCGCGAAGGTGTGGGCGAGCGGGTTGGATTCGCTCGGTCCGAACAGGAACTCGGTCCCCTTGCCGGCATAAGCGAGCAGGTTGGCGACTCCCGCCGACAGGGTCTCGATCGCCGCTTTTCCCCAGCTCGTGTACAGCACCAGGAAGGCAATCCCCGCTTGCAGCGCGAAGGCCGCTCCGACGATTCGGATTCGGATCGCCCGCCGGTTGGTCGACAGCAGGAACGCGATCGCCAGGATGACGAATATCCCGGCGATGCCGAGCAGCTTCTGATTCATGAAAGGCCCCTCCCCCGAGGCGCAACGATTGTTCTTACCAGACCATGCCCTGCGTAGCGGCTACGGCGGCTTCGTCCAGCAAATCCAGCGCCTCTTCCGGGCTCGACGCAACGAGCAGCTGTCGCCTGCGCTGGGCGGACAGAAACCCGCTTTCGGTCGCATGGTCGATGAACTCGACCATGCCGTCCCAATAGCCCTCGACGTTGAGCAGGCAGAATGGCTTCTTGTGATAGCCAAGCGCGTTCCAGCTCCACGCCTCGAACAGTTCGTCGAGCGTGCCGACGCCGCCGGGCAGCGCAAGGAAGGCATCGGCAAGGTCCGTCATTTTGGCCTTGCGCTCGTGCATGTTGGCGACCGTGTGAAGCTCGGTGAGGCCCCCATGAGCGACCTCGATGTCGACCAGCGCCTGGGGGATCACGCCGAACACATGCCCGCCGCGCTCGAGCACAGTGTCGGCGATCAGGCCCATGAGGCCGAGCTTGCCGCCGCCGTATACGAGGTCCACTCCGCGCGAGACCATCGCTGAAGCGGTGGCTCGGGTCGCGTCGGCGAACACGGATTTGGAACCGGGCGCCGAGCCGCAATAGACGGCGAGGCGCTTGACGTGATTCACAGGCCTGCAAGCTCCCTCAGATCCGCCTCGGGCCGGGCTCCGAAATGTGAAATGATCTCGGCCGCGGCGATCGAACCGGTCTCGAGACAATTCTTCAGCGGCCGGCCCCGGCAACGAGCCGCGAGAAAGCCGGCGGCGAACAGGTCGCCGGCGCCGGTGGTATCGATGATCCGCTCGACCGGCGCAGCCGGAACTTCCACCTTAACCCCGTCCTCGATGCCAAGCGCCCCTTGAGCGCCACGAGTGACGACCAGGGTCGCGACCCTGGCGGACAGCATTCCGAGCGCATCGGCGAGATCACGCGCGCCGGTCAGCTGCAGCGCTTCATGATCGTTCATGAACAGAAGGTCGACGCCGCCGTTCTCGATCACTTCGGTCAGCGCCTCCCGTCGCCCCGGAAGGCAGACGCTTTCAGACAGCGTGAACGCGATTTTGGGTCCCTCAGCGGCGCGCGCAATTTCGATCGCCCGAACGAGCGTCCGCCGCGGCAGCTCCGGTCCCCACAGATAACCTTCCAGCATCAGGATGGCGGCCGACGCGATCAGTCGTTCGTCCAGCGCCTCGGGCCGCAGCTGGTGCGACGCGCCCGGACAGGTGTTCATGGTCCGCTGGCCGTCCGGAGTAACCAGGATCAGGCAACGGCCGGTCGGCTGGCCGTCGGCACCATCGAGCGGCGGCGTTTCGAAGCGCACGCCGAGGGAGCGCATGTCGTGCGCGAAGATCGTTCCCAACTGGTCGTTGGCGACCTGTCCGACAAAGGCGGTCGCGAGGCCGAGCGCCGCCGCGCCCGCCATGCTGTTCGCCGCCGATCCGCCGCTGATCTCGCGCGCCGGTCCCATGGCAGCGTACAGCGCTCGGGCCTGCTCGGTCGACAACAGCTGCATGCCACCCTTTGGCAGACCGTGCGCTTCGATGAATGCATCGTCGCAGGTCGCGATCACGTCGACGATTGCATCGCCGATCGCCACGATGTCGAGGCTGGAGGAAGTCACGGGCCGCGTCGCTAGCCGGACGGGTGCGGCGCGGTCAACGACGGTTGCGGACACGCGGAAAGCCGTTACGCATCGCTCCCCATGACCGACCAGCCCCGCTCCGTTCCGCTTTCGCTCTTTGCCCTGTCGATTTTCTACGGTGGCATGGTCTGCATCGCCGGCGTTCTCGGCAACAAGCAGGTGGCCCTGGGGCCACTGGCCGTCGAGGCCGGGATCTTCGCCTTCCTGCTGCTGGTCGTCACTTCCAGCTCGGTCGCCGAGCTGCACGGCCGCCCGACGGCGAATCGACTGGTGCTGATCGGCTTCGTCCCGTTGATCGTATCGCTTTTGCTCAGCCTGCTCGTGCTGGCACTGCCGGCATCGCCGCAAATGGATCCGGCGCGGCTGTCCAGCTTCAACACGGTGATGGGCGGAACGCCCCGAATCTGGATCGGCGGGATCACCGCTTACGGCGTATCGACCTTCCTCAACGTCACGATCTTCAGCCGGCTGAAGGCTCGAGAAGGTGCCGGGTTATTGTGGCTTCGAGCGGGGATTGCGAGCGTGCTGAGCCAGATTGTCGACACGCTCATATTCATCACCATCGCCTTTTATGGCGTGTTCCCGATCGGCGAGCTTCTGCTCGGCCAGATGCTCGCGAAAGTGACGCTGTCGGCAATCCTTGTTCCGCCTCTGGTCTATCTGTTTGTGGGCTTGGGACGAAGGCTCGACGGCGTTAACCCAAGTTAGGCGTGGCAAATCTGCAACGGTTCCAAAGGAATCGCCAGCGGCCCCCGGACGGCTGTAACATCCCTGCCTCAATCGGCTAATAGCGGGGCAGGGGTTTCATCAAATTTCCGTTGTTTTGCGGGGGAGTTATCCGTGAAGAAAGCTGTTCTGCTGCGCTCCTGCGCGGCCCTTCTTGTGCCGTTTGCCGCCACCACCTTCGTCGCGACTCCGGCCGTCGCGCAAGAGACCACTTCATCGATTAGTGGAACGGTCACCTCCAAGGGTGCTCCGGTTCCCAATGCGTCGGTCACCGTATTGCACGTGCCGAGTGGCACCAAGACGACCGTCACCACCAATGCGTCCGGGGCTTACACCGCCGCCGGCGTGCGCACTGGAGGTCCGTACACCGTCACCGCGACTGCGCCTGGCTATGCCGGTTCGCAGGTAACCGATGTGTACACGACCCTGGGCCAGACCTTCGAGTTGCCGCTGACGCTGGAATCGACCGGCAAGGAGATCGTCGTGACTGCGTCGAGGGTGAAGGGTGCCCGCGATATCGGCGAAGGCCCGTCGACGGTCCTCAACGCGAACCAGATCAGCAAGGTCGCGTCGGTCAATCGTGACATTCGCGACCTGATGCAGCGCGATCCCTTCGCTACGCTCGACAGCACGCAATCGACCGGCCGCCAGGTCTCCTTCGCGGGCACCAACCCGCGCTTCAACCGCTTCACGATCGACGGCGTGCCGGTGACGGACAGCTTCGGCCTCAACCCCGACGGCCTCCCCTCCCGGCGCGGTCCGGTTCCACTCGATTCCATCGCGCAGTTCCAGACCAAGGAAGCGCCCTACGACATCCGCGAGGGCTTCTTCGAAGGCGGCGTCATCAACGCGGTCCTCAAGTCGGGCGGCAACGCGTTCCACGGAACGGCCTTCTACACCTACAACGACAACAGCCTGAACGGGCACCAGACGAAGGCTGTCACCGTTCCCAATCTCAAGACGAAGAGCCAGGACTTCGGCGCGGAGATTTCCGGTCCGATCATCAAGGACCGACTGTTCTTCATGGTCGCGGGGGAGCGGGTGCGCGCTACCCAGCCGATCACTTATACCTTCGGAACGAACCTATCCCAGGCAACGCTCGACCAGATCATCGGCATCGCCAAGACCGTCTACAACGTCGACGCGGGTGAGCCGCCGCAGATTTCGAGCGACCATGACGACCGTCTCGTCGCCAAGTTGGACGCCAACATCTCCGACAGCCAGCGGCTCTCGCTGACCGGCATCTACACCAAGGATTCGATCACCTCGATCAACCGGAACGACAATACGGACGTTTCGACCTTGTCCGATGACTGGCTCAAGCCCAACCGAGTGCTCGGCGGCGTAGCCCAGCTCAACTCGGACTGGTCATCGAGGGTCTCGACCGAGCTCCGGGTTCGTTACAAGGATTACAAGAGCGGCCAGAATCCGTTCACCCCCGGAACCGCCTTCGCGACCGTGTGCGCCGATCCCACCAACACCGGCAAGAGCACATCGTGCGACGGCACGGGCAACAGCGTTCAGGTGTTCGTCGGGCCGCCCGGCTCGGCGCAGGCCAATGCGCTCCGGATCAAGACGTTTGGCTCGTCGCTGCTGACCCGCTTCAACTTCGGCGATCACACCGTCCGGCTGCTCACCGAATATGAGAACAGCAAGAACTACGACCTATTCCTGGCCACGACGCTTGGCGCCGCGGGCTCCTCGGGTCCGTTCGGAGCTTATTATTTCGACTCGATTGCGTCGTTCCAGAACCGCACGGCACAGGCGTTCGGCTATTCCAACGCGACGACTGGCAACCAGAACGACGCCGCAGCGCGGTTCAGCTATCAAACCGGTACGTTCGGGATCCAGGACGACTGGCGGGTCAACGGTCAGCTCCACGTGACGGCCGGCTTGCGTTACGACTTGCTCGGCAGCAGCAGTGTTCCGCTATTCAACGCCAATTTCCTCAAGCGTGAGGGATTCGCGAACACCGCGTTCATCAATGGAAAGAGCCTGTTCCAGCCGCGCCTCGGCTTCGATTACACGCCGACCCGCCGGTTGACATTCCACGGCGGCGCCGGCCTCTTCGGCGGGGGCACGCCGGACGTTTATGTCGCGAACTCCTTCTCGAACAGCGGGGTGCAACCCGCCTCCGTCACCAACACCCAGGTTCCCTCGGCGCTTACCAACGTCAGCCTGACGACGGTGCCTTCGGCCGCAGTGACGGCGATCCAGTCCGCGGCCCTGTCGGCGAACGGCCCGACGTCGGCGATGGCTCCGAACTTCAAGATTCCGTCGCAGTGGCGCGGAACGCTGTCGGCTAGCTACCGCGCGAACCTCGGTCCGCTCGGCGACAATTGGGTGTTCGGCGCGGATGTGCTGTTCTCAAAGGTGAACCACGCACTCCTCGTCCAGGACTTCCGCGATCATCCGATCGTCGGCGCGAGCGCGCTGACGCCCGACGGGCGGCAGCGCTATTTCGACATCGTCTGCAACAACAACACGACGACCTGCCTCAACGACGGCGGCGACTTCGTGCTGACCAATACCAGGCACGGCCGCGGCTTCGTGGGCGTCGTCCACTTCGACAAGCAGTGGGACTTCGGCCTCGATATCAACGCCAGCTTCACTTACCAGAACGTCAAGGATCAGCAGGCAACCACCTCGTCGGTCGCGTCGTCCAACTACAATAACGGCGCCTATTTCGATCCGAATGGGGGCGCGTTCGGTCACAGCAACGACGAGGTGAAATACTCGATCAAGTACAACGTCTCGTACGAGCATGCGTTCTTCGGGGATTACAAGACCCGGATCGACCTGTTTGGCCAGACCCGGATCGGCTATCCGTACAGCTACACCTTCTTCGATCCGGTCGGCAGCACCCGCGGCGCGAACTCGGTGTTCGGGACCACCGGCACCGCCAGCCGTTACCTGTTCTACGTGCCGACCGGCCTGAGCGATCCGAAGGCACAGTATGCCGACGCGGCCACCGCCGCCACGGTCGAGGCGCTGATCAACTCAACCGACCTCAAGAAGTACCGGGGAATGGTGGCGCCGAGGAACGCCTTCTACGACAAGTGGTTCACCAAGATCGACCTGCATCTCGAGCAGCAGATCCCGACGTTCATTGGCGGCACGAAAATCAGCGTGTTCGGAGACGTCGAGAACTTGCTCAACCTGCTCGACCACAATTGGGGTCAGACGGTGCGCGCTTCGTTCCCGTACAACAAGTCGGTAGTGCAGGTTTCCTGTGTCGCCGTCGGCGCCAACACGTGCGACCACTACCTCTATTCCAAGGCCTCGTCGCCGGCGACGCTGGCGTCACCGGTGAACAACTTCAATCTCGGAGCGTCGCTCTACACAATCCGCATCGGAGCGCGCTTCACCTTCTAATTCAATCATTCGCGAACACGCCGAAGGCCGGGTGGATCAATCCGCCCGGCCTTTTCTTTTGGGGCTGGCCGAGCGCGCGATTTCGGATAGGTTTCAGTCATCGAGTGCGGGGGCGTTGCTGATGGCGGACGAGGCGATGACGGCCTCCCAGGCGGTCACCCTATTCCTGAGCTATGCGCGAGTGGACGAGCCGTCCGCCCGCCGCATCGCCGCGGCACTCGAGCACGCGGGCTATACCGTCTGGTGGGATGCGCTCATCGAAGGTGGCGCGGCGTTTGGCCGATCGATCGCCCAAGCGCTGGAGAGTGCCGACGCGGTGCTTGTCATATGGTCGCGGACGTCCATCGAATCCGACTGGGTCAAGGACGAGGCCGCGCATGGGCGTGATCGGCACCGTCTGATTCCGCTGTCACTCGATGGAACGTTGCCGCCGCTCGGCTTCCGCCAGTACCAGGTGATCGATCTCTCGCGCTGGCATGGACGGCGCAATTCGCCTCAGTTCATGGCCGTGGAACGCGCGATTGCCGCGGCACTTGGGAACGAGCCGGCCAGCAACGGTCGGCGGTTCCATTCGCTAAGCAGGCGGCGGCTTATGCTGGGCGGGGGCGCAGTCGCTGCGGTCGCCGTCAGCGGCGCATCCTGGCTCGCGTGGGATCGCGGATCGTTCGGAGAGGCCACGCCACTCAGCATCGCGGTCTTGCCTTTCCGGAACATCAGCGGCGACCCAGCGCAGGACTATTTCGCTGACGGCCTGACCGAGGAAATCCGGACTGCACTAACGCGCATCAACGCGCTGCAGGTGTTGGCCGGCACCTCGTCCGAAACGGCGCGCGAAAGCGACAGCCCCAAGACCATTGCCGCCGGCCTCGGCGTCGGATTTCTGCTGACAGGCTCCGTGCAGCGCGCCGCAAACACCGTACGGATTTCGACCGACCTCGTCGATGGACGCACCGGATTTTCCCGTTGGTCGCAAAGCGTTGATCGCAGCCTGACAGATATTTTCGCCGTACAGAGCGAGATCGCGCGAACCGTTGCCGGCGCCATGTCGGTGCAGGTGGAGACCGCCGAGCCTGCACCCGGCGGTACGAGGAACGTCAACGCGTACGAGCATTATTTGCAGGGCCGATCACAGTTCAACCTGGCGAAAGACGAGGAGACGGATCGCGCCGCCCTGGCCAACTTCGAAGCGGCGATCGCCGACGATCCGAAGTTCGCTCTCGCCCATGCGGCTCGCTCGCGATCGCTTTCGGTCATCGCCGGCGAACATGCCACGGCCGACCAGATCAGGCCGCTCTATTCGGAAGCGATCGCCGCAGCGCGGCGCTCGATCGAGCTCGCGCCCAACCTTGCCGAGGGCCACCTTGCGCTCGCCTATGCGATATTCGCCGGAAGGCTCGATATTCGCGGGGCATGGCCCTCGTACCAGCAGGCCTATCGTCTCGGCTACGGCAACGCGGACATCGCCCTCCTCTATGCGCTGTATTGCTCGCGCGCCGGCCGGCCGTCCGAAGCCGAGATCGCCGTCGAACGGGCGGTACTGCTTGACCCTCTAAACCCCCGAGCCTGGCGGGCGCGGGGCTCGGTCGCGTACGCGGCGCGTCGCTATGCCGACGCCCTGCCGCCGCTGAATCGAGCACTCCAGCTCAACCCGAAGATCACCTTCGCGCACTCGCTCGCCGGGAATGCCCTGCTGGGCCTCGGGCGGCCGGCGGACGCGCTCAAGGAGTTCGAGGCGGAGCCGGGTCCAGAATTCCGCCTGGCGGGCATTGCGATCACGCAAAGCCGGCTCGGCAATCGTGAGGCGGCCGAAAAGGCGTTCGCGGACCTGCGGTGGCAAGTCGGGGATGCAGCGTTGTACCAGCAGGCGGAAGTGTTGGCGCAGTGGGGCCGATCGGAGGATTCGCTGCAGAAGCTCGCCCGCGCGCGCGAGATTGGCGACTCGGGTCTGACCTATGCCGCGACCGACGTGTTGCTCGATCCCCTTCGGTCAGACGCAAGATTCGAGCGATTTCTCAACGGGTTGAATGAAAGCTAGGCACAAAGCTGTTTCGGTCGCGAGTTCCGTGCGACAATGGCGCTTCGCGGAAGGAGAGATCCGATGATCGTAGGGGGCAAGCCAGTTACCGACGTCGACGACGAAGCGGCAACGACCGAGAAGAAGGGCCGGCAGCCCTCACCGCAGACGCGCAGCAGTGGCGACACGCGCTCAAGTGGGGACACGCGCTCGAGCGGGGACACTCGCAGCAGCGGAGATACGCGCTAGTTCGCGTTCTTCCCTTTCGGATCGGCATTCACGGTGCTGCCGATCCAGCCGAGATAATGGTCCCGGTCGATCCGGGCATATAAGCCCGGGTGACCGGCTTCGGCGCAGCCCATCCCCCAGCTGACGATGCCGACCAGGACCGGCTCGCCATAGGTCAGGATCAGCGGCCCGCCGCTATCACCCTGGCAGGCGTCCTTGCCCGGCGCGCCCGCGCACAGCATCGCCGCGTCGACCTTGCCGCGATAGTCGAGCGAGGAGCTGCAGTTGACGGTCTGGATGTCGACCGCCCGCAGCACCGGGGAAAAGCGCGCGCCTTTGCCGGACTTGTTCTTTCCCCAGCCGGTGACGGTGACATTGGCGCCCTCGCCAATCGCGCCGTCCGCGGCGCGTGAACCGTTGAGCCGGATCGGCACTGGAGGATGCACCGCTCCGGCCGGGTCGGTTTGCTGGTCCGCGACGAAGTGAACGAGCGCGAGATCGTTTAGCGGCGGACCGTCCTTGGTTTCCGGTCGGTAATTCGGATGGGTGACCAAACGGTCGATCCGATAGGTGACCCCACCATCGCGAGCGTCAAGCGTGCCGAGGCGAACCCGCCACCCGCGATCGACCTGGTCCTGGTCGATGCAGTGGGCGGCAGTCAGCACCCAGCCCGATGCGATCAGCGAGCCGCCGCAGCGCTCTTCGCGCGCATATTGCGGGCGCTTCAGGTCTTTCCCCGTCCAACCGGTGAAGTTGGAATAGAGTTCCGCCTGCCATGGCGCGCCGTGCAGTAATGCGGGCTGAGGTTGATCAGGCGAACGTCCGGCCACCGCACTAGTCGCGATCGCCAGCGTAAACGCAATGAGAATTCCCGTCGGCCGCATGATCTTCCCCCGTCCAGGGCTGTATATCAATCGCAGACCAATCGACGCAATTGCCGGCAGCGGTTAGGCTGCGGCATGCCGCTCTACACTTTAGGGGATCTCACACCACGGCTGGCAGAGGGTGGCTGGACGGCCCCTTCGGCGGACCTGATCGGCGACGTGCGGCTGGGACCGCGCGCGAGCGTCTGGTTCGGTGCGGTGATCCGGGCCGACAACACCCCGATTATCGTGGGCGAAGAGAGCAACGTCCAGGACGGCTCCATTTGCCATTCGGACCCCGGCTTCCCGCTAACCATCGGCGCTCGGGTGACGGTCGGCCACCAGGCGATCCTCCACGGGTGCACGATTGCCGACGATTGCCTGATCGGCATGGCCGCGCGGATTTTGAACGGCGCGGTGATCGAGAGCGAATGCATCGTCGGCGCCGGCGCGCTCATCACCGAAGGCAAGCGCTTCCCAAGCGGCAGCCTGATCGTTGGTGCACCGGCGCGGGTGGTTCGGCAGGTCACGGACGAAGAGAAGCAGATGCTGCGCGTCTCGGCAGCGCA
>DASSIU010000032.1:0-6799 GCA_035691585.1 Sphingomicrobium sp.
GCCCATGCCGCCGGCCATGCCGGCTCCGGCCTTCTCCGGCGGCTCGGCGACGATTGCTTCGGTCATGAGGATGTTCTTCGCGATCGAGGCGGCGTTCTGCAGCGCCGAGCGGGTGACCATGGTCGGGTCGATGATCCCGGCTTTGACGAGATCCTCGAGCTCGTTGGTGTCGACGTTGAGTCCCTGACCCTTGGTGGCCTTGCGGACGTTGTTGACGACGACCGAGCCCTCGAGGCCGGCGTTGTAGGCGAGCTGGCGGAGCGGCTCCTCGAGCGCGCGCAGGATGATCTGCGCGCCCGTCCGCTCGTCCGGATCGTTGAAGCCGTCGATCTTGATCGCCTTCGCCGCGTTGAGGAGCGCGACTCCGCCGCCGGGGACGATGCCCTCCTCGAGGGCCGCGCGGGTGGCCTGCAGCGCGTCCTCGACGCGGTGCTTCTTCTCCTTCATCTCGGTCTCGGTCGAGGCGCCGACCTTCACGACCGCGACGCCGCCGGACAGCTTCGCGAGACGCTCCTGGAGCTTCTCGCGGTCGAAGTCGGAGTCGGTGTTCTCGACCTCCGACTTCAGTTGCTTGATCCGACCCTTGATGGCCTCGTCGGAGCCTGCCCCGTCGATGATCGTCGTCGTGTCCTTGTCGATGACGACGCGGCGGGCGTGACCCAACTGTGTGAGCTTCGTGTTCTCCAGCTTGAGGCCCATCTCCTCGGTGATCACCTCGCCACCGGTGAGGATCGCGATGTCCTCGAGCATCCGCTTGCGACGATCGCCGAAGCCAGGCGCCTTCACCGCCACGGCCTGGAAGGTGCCGCGCAGTTTATTGACGACGATTGTCGCCAACGATTCGCCTTCCACGTCCTCCGCCACGATCAGCAGCGGCTTGCCCGACTGGATGACCTGCTCAAGCACCGGGAGCACGTCTTTCACAGCTCCGATCTTCTGGTTGGCGATGAGGATGAACGGATCCTCGAGCACCGCCTCCATCCGCTCGGGGTCGGTGACCATGTAGGGCGACAGATAACCCTTGTCGAACTGCATGCCCTCCGTGAACTCGAGCTCGAGCCCAAGGGTCTGGCCCTCCTCGACGTTGACCACGCCGTCCTTGCCGACCTTCTCGATCGCGTCCGCGATCACGTCGCCGATCTCCCGCTCACGCGAGGAGATCGTTGCTACCCGAGCGACGTCCTCGCGGCCGTCGATGTCCTTCGACTGCGTCCTGAGGTTCTCGACGACCTGCTCGACCGCGGTCTCGATGCCGCGCTTCAGCGCCATCGGGTTCGCCCCCGCAGCGACGTTCTTCAGCCCCTCGCGGACGATCGCCTGGGCGAGAACGGTCGCGGTCGTCGTGCCGTCGCCCGCGACGTCGTTCGTCGCCGTGGCGACCTCCCGCACCAGCTGTGCACCCTGGTTCTCGAAGACGTCCTCGAGCTCGATCTCACGCGCGATCGTGACGCCATCGTTCGTAATAGTCGGAGCGCCGAACTTCTTGTCCAGCACGACGTAGCGCCCCTTCGGTCCAAGCGTGACCTTGACCGCGTCGGCGACGACGTTCACGCCACGCTCGAGCGAGCGCCGCGCATCCTCCTTGAACTTCAGCTCCTTGTAAGCCATGTCTTCCTCCTGAGCGAAACGAGCTATGCGGTGGCGCCGGCGAGCTTGCGCTTGCCCCTGCCACCTGTGTTGACGACCTTCGCAAGCACATCCGACTCGCGCAGGATCAGAACGTCGTCCGTGCCGATCCTGATCTCCGTGCCCCCGTACTTGGAGAAGACGACCTCGTCGCCTTCGGCGACGTCCATTCGGATGAGCTCGCCCTGCTTGCCCCGCGGACCAGGGCCGACCGCAAGCACATGTCCCCGCTGCGGCTTCTCCTTCGCCGTGTCGGGCAGAACGATCCCGCTCTCGGTCTCCTGCTCCTCCTCGAGCACCTCGACGATCAAGCGATCACCAAGCGGCTGCAACTTCATGAATGGCCTCCTAAGGACTGCAATCGGTGGTCGAGCGGCGTCGATCCCAACTCTTGATCGATCCGCCACGCCCGATCGGGACTAAACCCTCGGCGTTCCGACAGGTCGCTCACCCCTTCGTGGTCGCCGCGAGCGTCCTGCTGACGCGCCTCCTTCACCTTGCCAGCGGTCGGTGTCGGCCGTCGCGAGCGGCTCCTCTTCGACTTCGCTGAGCTGCGTCGTGTTCGGCAGGAAGCCGGGCGCTGCCGTAGGCGGGGAAAGCGCAGAACGGCTCTCGACGTCGTTCACGTACGACTCGTATGCCGCGAGCGCCTCGCGGTCGTGGCGACGGCGGTCGGGGAAGAACCGGGCAAGAAATCCCTGCCAGTCGAGGCGTTCCTCGCCGGACCGCCACAAGCTCGCCGGGACCGGCGCGTGGCGCGTCGGCGGGTAGCGCGAATCGAACGCCCCATGCTTTCGTGAGTGCTCTATGCGCAACCTGCCCCCCTTTCGGCGGCTGCCATTCCTGCAGCGATCGTGGCCGATTCAGCCACGTGAGGGATCCGGAGGGGCGGTCGGGCCCCGCCGACGCCGTGTGCGTAGGCGGAAGACGACGCTCGTGACGATTCCCAGCAGCCAGCCGAGCACCGCGCTGGCGAGGATGATCCAGACGAGCGAGGCGTGGCCGCTGCCGGCCACCCAGCTCAGCTTAACCTGGCGCGTGTTCGAGACCACGAGTGCGATCAGGACGACCAGGAGGGCCACGAGACTAAATGCCAGCGCGTAGAGCCCGCTGCGGTGCCCATGTCTGCGTAGCCGTTGTCTGCGCGGCTCGACAGGTTCGGTGGGCGGCGGTTTCTGCTGTGGGGGCGATTCGAGTTGCATCGCTTCTCCTTCTCGTGGCGCGGTGTTGAGTGTCGGATCTGCGGAGGACCTAGCGCTCTCCGGCGAGGTTTTTGGTGACGGGCGGGATCGGCGCCTTGCCGTTCGCGTCTGGATTGAACTGTTCTTGGAAGCGCTCGAGCGCGTGGGAGAACTCGCTTGGGATCAGCCAGACCTTGTTCGAGTCGCCCTGCGCGATCTGGGGCAGCATCTGCAGGTACTGGTAGGCGAGCAGCTTGGGATCGGGGTCACCGGCGTGGATCGCGCCGAAGACGGTCTCGATCGCCTTCGCCTGTCCTTCGGCGCGCACGATCTGTGATTGCCGCTCGCCTTCTGCGCGCAGGATCGCGCTCTGCTTGGCGCCCTCGGCCTCGAGAATCTGGGCCTGCTTAACACCTTCGGCGTTGAGGACGGTGGCGCGCTTCTCGCGGTCGGCCCGCATCTGCTTTTCCATCGAGTCCTGGATCGAGGCGGGCGGGTCGATCGCCTTCAGCTCGACGCGGTTGACGCGGATTCCCCACTTGCCGGTCGCTTCGTCGAGGACGCTGCGTAGCTGGGTGTTGATGTGGTCACGCGACGTCAGCGTCTTCTCGAGCGCGATGCCGCCGATCACGTTCCGCAACGTGGTGACGGTGAGCTGTTCGATCGCCTGGATGTAGTCGGCGATCTCGTAGGTTGCCGCTTTGGCGTCGGTGACCTGGAAGTAGATGACGGTGTCGATGTTGACGACGAGGTTGTCCTCGGTGATCACCGGCTGGGGCGGGAAGGAGACGACCTGTTCGCGCAGATCGATCAGCGGTCGGAGCCGGTCGACGAAGGGCACGACGAGCGCGAGGCCGGCAGAGAGCGTGCGTTGGTAGCGGCCGAAGCGCTCGATCACCCCGGCGCGCGCCTGCGGCACGATTCGGACCGTGCGCGCGACGACAAGCAGGACAAAGGCGGCGACGGCGGCCAGGACGATCAACGTGATCATGGGTTTCTCCTGTTCAACGTAGGACGAGCGCCGTGGCGCCCTCGATCTGTGCGACTTCGACCTGCTCGCCGGCTCGCAACGCCTCGCCTTCCAGGAAGGCACGCGCCGACCACTCCTCGCCGCCGATCTTCACGCGGCCACCGGAGCCGTCGACCTGCTCCAGCACCAGAGCCTTCCTGCCGACGAGGGCGGCCGTGCCCGTGCGGCTGAGCACCGGCATCCGGAGGTGGCGCCGCGCGAGCGGACGCAGCACGGCTATGGAGAGGACGGAGACGACAATGAACGCGAGCAGCGCGCCGGTGGACCCGCTAGCCGCCGCGACGACTGCCGCCGCCACTGCCGCCACGGCCAGGGGGCCGAGGAAGAAGAGCCCAGGCGTGAACACCTCGCCGATCGCCAACGCAGCAGCGGCGATCGACCACAGCGCCCAGGCGGGGACGCCCATGACTAGCCGGCACTCCTTGCGCAGGTTCGGCAGACGCGGCCTTCGATCAGACGGCCGCACGAGGGACAGCGCCGTCCGGCGTTGCGCGCTTCAAGCAACCCTCGACAGAAGCCCAGCAGGATCATCAGCGCGCCGGTCGTCAAGGCAACGAGCCCCGGCGTGAGCGAGGTCATGCGGCCCGCTCGGTCGATGCTGCCAGGGCTGTCGGGGCGAACATCGTGTAGGAGCGGTCGCCGATCGACAGCCTGGCCGAGTCAGGACCGTCTTCGTCCAGCCATGATTGGACCGCGCCCAGCACGTGGATGAGGCCGCGCGATTCCCACTCCGAATGAACGCGAACTTCTCGTTGCCCCCCGTCGAACGAGACCGAGGAGCGGTCGAAGAGTCCGCCGAGGCGGTGCATCAGCCCGTGCACTCGCGCAGCGTCTGTGACGGCAACGCGGATCTCCACCATCAGAACCTCCCGGGGTCGAAACGTCGACTCCGACCAGGGCGTTTGGGTCGGCCAGATACGGCTCCAACCCGCTTTGCTGAGGGTGGACTCTTCGCGGCGCCGATCGCTTTAGGGCGCCAGCAACCGAAAGAGTAGCACCGAAGCGATGTCCGACCCGACCCCGGGCGTGACTCGACTAGATTCCCGGTCCCGAGGAGGCTGGCGGATCGGGAGCGGGAGCCGGAGCCGGCGCCAGGAGCAGGAGGTGGCTGTCGACGACCGCCTGCGCGATGTCGACGAGTTTGTGGCCGTTGTGCCGGGAGTGGTCGCGCAGCATCTCGAACGCTCGCTCGGCATCGACGGCGTAGCGGTTCATCAGGATTCCTTTGGCCTGCTCGATCGTCGCCCGACGCCCGAACGCTCCTTGCAGGCTGTGGTACTCGGCGAAGCGTTGCAGTGTGATGTCGATCGCGCTCTGCAACTCCTCCGGGCCGCCCTCGATGATGTAGGCGAAGACGCCGCGCTTGGCTGCTTCATGGACGTAGGCAGGGTCCTTGGCCGAGAGCAGCGCGATCACCGGACAGGCTGCCTCGCGCACGATCTCGGTGATCAGGTCGAGGGCGTGCTCGGAGTGCAGGCCTAGCCCGACCAGGGCCACATCCGGCCGCTCTCTGGCCGTTACGGCCCCGACCTCTTTGACGTAGATCTCGCGCGCGATCACCTCGTGCCCAAGACCCGCCACCACCTGGGCCAGCAACTCGAGCCGCTCCCGTTTTTCGTTGGCGATCAGGACACGCAGGTGGGGAATCGCGTCCTCGGCCATGGCGCTCGAAATGTAGCGCGCGGCTTAGTCCGGGAGGGCTCTCCGGTCCGCACGGGCTAGACTTCCTCGGCGGCGCCCTAATCATCGGCGTGGCGAACACTCCGCGGGGCCCGAAACGAACCCGGCCCCGCGAAACACCGCCCTCAACAACCAGGTCGGATTCGGCGCTGATTGCGCGCGCTTATCAACGACCGACCTCGTGGGTGAGAGGGGAATCGAAAATGGCGAGCGGCGTGCACCAGGCAGAAGCGGTTGCAGGATCTGATGGAGGCCCAGCGCCGCTGCCGCGGAACGGCCCGTCTACCTGCCAGGTCAGCCACGATCGGGGCAGCCGGGAGATGCCCTTTACCCGCGAGACGGTCGAAGAACTGCTCGCGGCCGGTGACTTCTTCTGGCTCGATCTTGACCGCCCCACGGCAGCCGATTTCGAGGTGCTGCGCGGGTCGTTCGGGTTCCATCCCCTCGCGGTCGAGGACTCGGAGCACTTCGAGCAGCGGGCGAAGATCGACGATTACGACGACTTCGTCTTTCTCGTCGTCTACGGCGCCTCGCCGGACGACGACCGCCTCGTTGAGGTGCACTGCTTCTACTCCGAGCGATTCCTCGTCACCGTCCACCGAGACGACTGCCCCGCGTTCGCAGAGATCCGCCGCCGTTACCAGAAGCGAGACGAGGCGATCGACCGTCCCTCGCTCCTGCTCTACCGGATCGTCGACGGTCTGGTCGACAGCTTCTTTCCGATTCTGGCTCAGTTCGACGACCGGATCGACGAGCTCGAGAACGCGATCTTCGTTCAGGCAAGCGATGCGCAGCTGCAAGAGATCTTTCAGATGAAGCGGCTGCTGGTCGGGATGCGCAAGGCGGTGACCCCGCAGCGCGACAGTTTCGCGGGGTTGCGCGGCGGGATCGCACAGTTGCCGGGACTGGCGGAGGAGGATGAGCACTACTTCCGCGACGTCTACGACCACCTGATCCGAATCAGCGACCTGATCGACAGCTACCGCGACCTGCTGACAAGCGCGATGGACGTCTACCTGTCGACCGTCTCGAACCGGCTCAACGCCGTGATGAAACAGCTGGCCGTGATCGCAACGATCTTCCTGCCGCTCAGCTGGCTGACCGGCTTCTTCGGCCAGAACTTCGGCTGGCTCACAAGCCACATTGGTCACTGGCAAGCGTTCGTCGGCGTCGGCGTCGGCACCGAGCTGGTCGCGCTGGCCGTCCTGCTCGCATTCTTCAAACGGCGCGGCTGGTTCTGAGCAGTCGCCTCGCCCCAGGCGCGCTTTGCGCTTCCGGCTCG
>DASSIU010000033.1:0-11099 GCA_035691585.1 Sphingomicrobium sp.
TTCGCCGCGACTCCGATGGACGGCAACGGGCACCACGTCGATGCGCTGCCGGTCGACCAGGTGGTGAAGCTCTACAAGCGCGCCCATCGATAATTGTTGTTGCACCGTCTATCGACCGATAAGTTGCCCGCATGTCGAGGCGGAATATTCGCCGCTGGTTACTCGCGTTCTCCGCATTAGCGGCGACGCCCACCGCGACCGCCGCGCCAGTCGCGAATGACACTTCAGGCACGCAAATCCTCTTTCTCGGAACGGCATCCGGACCGCCGCTGCGGCTGCAGCGGTCGGAGCCATCCACACTGCTGATCGTGGACGGCCGCAAATATCTGATCGACTGTGGCATTGGAACCGCGCGGCGGCTCGTCGAGGCCGGTGTCGACTCAAGTCAGATCAAGACGATCTTCTTCACTCATCTGCATGCCGACCATGACATGGGTCTTGCCGATGTGATGGCAAACGACTTTTTCGTTCGCGGTCCTATGGGCGCCGCCAAACCCATCAACATCTACGGTCCCCCGCAGACGAAGGAGCTTGTAGACGCCGCCTTTCAGTTCATTTCAGTCGGCTTTCGGCCTTTTGCTGACTCCAATCTCTTCGATTATCCGCAGGTGGGCGGCGCTTTTGTGAGCCCGTTCGTAGCGCATGAGATCGGCAATGCAGGGTTTGTCTTTCACGACGATGAAATCCGGGTTTCTGCGACCGAAAATACGCATTACGCGAACATACCTGCGGGCAAGCGCAGCCGGTTCAAATCCTATTCCTACCGCATCGATACACCGCACGGATCGATTGTCTTCACCGGCGACACGGGTCCGAGCGACGCTGTCGCTCGCCTGAGCAAAGGCGCGGACGTGCTCGTTTCCGAGGTGACCTATCGTGATCCCGGTCAACTCGATCAATTGGTTGCCCGGGTGGCCGCGGCCAGCCATTCGACAGCCGCCAGGGCCAGGACCTTTCGCGATCAGTTCACGGCAATGCATCTGGACGGAGAGGAGGTGGGCGATCTCGCCTCAAAGGCCGGCGTAAAGTCCGTCATCCTTTACCACTTTGTTCCGAAGGATAAGGCCGACGAGGCGACCTTCGTCGCGGAAGTGAAGCGACGGTTCTCAGGTCCGGTTTTCGCGTCCGACGATCTCAGCCGCTACTGCCTGAACGGTGGCGTAGTTGCTCCCTGCGGCTCCGCACGACGCTAATATTCGCCGAAGCGGCCCCGCACCGACCGGATCAGCTTGGCGCTGTCGTAACCGACGCCGTCCTTGAACACGACGATGACGTTCTCGACGTCGTTGATGTTGGCGGCCGGGTTGCCCTTGACGATGAACAAATCGGCGTTCTTGCCCGGGGCGATCGAGCCGATGCGGTCGGCGAGGCCGAGGTAAGTCGCGCCGTTCAGCGTCGCGATCCTGATCGCCTCGACCGGCGTGAAGCCTGCCTCGACCAGCAGCTCCAGCTCGCGCTGGTCGCCGAAGCCCGGGATGACGCCGCCGTTCCCGGTCGGATCGGGCCCGGCCATCAGCAGCCCGCCCGCAGCGACGAACTGCCGCTCCAGGCCGAGGTCGTTCTTGTACGCCTGGGCGAAATCGTTGCCGCGCGGCGTGTCCGCCCGGCTGGCGACCAGGTTGCGCGAGAAGAGATAGCCTTCCTTCGCCTCGGGCGTCAGCACGTCCATCTGCCGCGCCTGAAGCGGCTCGTGCATCGGCACGCTCTGCGCGAACACCGGCAGGGTCGAAGTCAGCGCGACATGGTGGTCGACCAGCAGCTTGATCAGCGCATTCGCCTCCGGGCTGCCGGGAGTCATCTTCAACAGGGTGGGCGTGCCGGCCGTGTCGGTGCACTTGTCCGGCTGCTTTCCCGGGTCGAGCTGCGTGTTGACGAAGAAGCCGTGCTCCAGATTGTCGATCCCGAGCGCCACCGCCTCGGGGTAGGTGACCGAGCACAAATGGCCGGTAAGCTTCAGGTGATGCCGGTGCGCCTCGTTGATCGCCGCGCCGAGCTCCGCACGCGTCAGGTGCATGTAGGCCTTGAAGCTGTTGACGCCCATGTCCGCCCAGAAGGCGACCTCCTTCCGAGCGTCCTCGGGCGACGTGATCTGGTGGTTCTGGATGAAGAAGGCGCCGGGGCCTTCGAGATAGGGACTGGTCACGTCGAGGTGGGGGCCGACGAGATGGCCGGCGTCGATCTCGCGCTTGAGGCTGAGGTCGGTATAGGGCTCGACGCTCCCCGTCGTGCGCATCGTCGTGACGCCGTTGGCAAGATACAGCCGAGGCGCGCTGAACGTCATTTGCGGGATGATGATCGGCTGCTCGAAATGCCCCGCGGCGTCGAGGTTCGGCCGCTGCAGGTAATAGAGGTGGTTGTGCATTCCGACGAGGCCGGGAAGCGCGGTTTCGCCGCTCCCGTCGATCATCCGGTAGCCGGCGGGGATCGGCACGTCGGGCGCCTGCACCGCGGCGATTTTCGCGCCGTCGAGCAGCAGCGTCCGGTCGTCGAGCGGCGCGGCGCCCGTCCCGTCGATGATCCGCAAATGCGTGATGGCGATCCGTCCCGCCGGGATGTGCACGAACGGCTGCACGTCGGCGCCGAGCTGCGCCGCCGGCGGGGCCAGCACCGGCGCCGCTCCGCCAGCCGTCGAAATCGCCAGAGCCCCCGCTGCCGCGAATGACCGAAGTTTCATGACTCTTCTCCCCGATTGCGAGCTAGCATGGCCAAAGCCATTGCGAAAAGCGCCCGCGATTTCGCGTCGAAGAGGGGATCTCATGCCGAAGTCACTGTCCTTTGCCTTCCTTCTCGCAGCGGCTTCGGCCGCAAGTGCCGCGCCGAGTTACAGCGTCGTCGGGACCTACAAGGCAGCCGACGGAGGATGGGACATCCTCAGCGTCGATCCCGTTGCCCACCGATTGTACGTCGCGCGCAGGGACTCGGTGACGGCGGTCGACCTCAAGTCCGGCGAGGTGACCGACAAGCTTGCTCTGGCCGACGGCGGCCACTCGGCGCTCGCCATTCCTGGGACCAGCGACGTCCTGGTGACCAACGGAAATGCCAATAACGCGACCATCGTCGACGGCCGCACCGGCGAGCTGCGCGCGACGGTCGCCACCGGCAAGAAACCGGATGCCGCCACTTATGACCCGGCGACGAAGGAAATCTGGGTGATGACTCCCGGCGACGGCAATATCACCGTGATCGATCCGGTCACGGCGAAGGCGGTCGCGACGGTGCAGGTCGGCGGCTCGCTCGAGTTCGGGACGCCGGACGGCCACGGCAAGCTCTACGTGAATGTCGAAGACAAGAACGAGGTCGCGGTGATCGACACCCGAACCCGCAAGCTCCTTCGCCACGAGCCGCTGCCCGGTTGCGACGGCCCGTCCGGGATCGCCTTCGATCCGGCGACGAAGGAGACGCTCTCCGCCTGCTCCAACGGAGTCGCGGTGGTTCTCTCCGCCACCGGCAAACCGGTCGCCTCGCTGACCATCGGCAAGCGGCCCGACGGCGCAGCGTTCGACGAGCGCCGCCATGTCGCGCTCGTGCCGTCAGGCGCCGACGGCAATCTCTCGATCATCGAGCTGTCACCCAAGCCGCGCGTGGTGGCGACGGTGCAGACCGCGAAGAGTGCGCGGACGATCGCGCTCGATCCCTCGACCGGCCGAGCCTATCTTCCCGCGACGGACCTCCTGCCGCCCGTCGGCAACGAGCGGCCTAAAGCTGTGCCGGGAAGTTTCCGGATCATCGTCGTCGCGCCGTCGACCTGAGCGCAATTCGGGTTGCTAACCGATAAGGCTTTGATCAAACTCTTCTTCGCCGGATCGCCTCCAGGAGCATGCCATGATCAGCTTTGTTATTGCCGCTGCACTGACGGGTGCCGCTCCGAGCACCACGGCTGAACAGACCGATCAGGCCTCGGCAACCAGCTGGGTGAGCCTGATTGACGCGGGTCGCTGGAGCGACAGCTGGAAAGCTGCCGGCTCACTGTTCAAGTCACGAATGCCGCAACCGCAATGGGCATCGACCATTCAGCCGGTTCGAGAGCCGCTCGGCGCCGTGTCGTCGCGATCATTGAAGAGCGTCACGAAGGCAACGTCGCTGCCCGGTGCGCCGGACGGAGACTATGAAATCTTGCAGTTCGAGACAGCTTTCGCGCACAAGAGCGACGCGGTCGAAAGCGTCGTGCTCGCTCGCGAAGGGTCGGGCTGGAAAGTGGACGGCTACTTCATCCGGTAGGCAGGCGATAACTGCTTTCTCAAGGCGACATCGGCCGGATCTGGTTCGGCTGCGGCAATTTCGGGGGCATCGGTTCTTCACCGAGGCTCCGCTCCGCGGGAGACAGCGAAGGGCAGGCGCTCACCCTGCTCGATCACGCGCGGCGCGTGGGCCTTCGACGGTTCGATACCGCGAACACCTACGGCGGCGGAGCGAGCGAAACCATCCTCGGCAAGTGGCTTCGGGCGCAGGGCGCATCATTTCGTCAAAGCGTGCAGATCGCGACCAAGGTCGGGAACCCCAACGGATGCCCTCCGGACGAGACACCGCTCGGCGCCGCCCAGATCGCCTTCCACCTCGACCAGTCCCTCCGCCGTCTCGGCATCGAACGCATCGACTTCTATTACATCCACGAATTCGACCGAGTGACCCCGCTGGACGAGACGCTCGGCGCGATGGCTGCCGCCCTCGCCGCGGGCAAAATCGACCGCTTCGGCATTTCCAATGCCTCGCTGACCGACGTGAAAGTCGTGAAAAACCGCGCGCCGGCCAGCCTCGCCGCACGCTTCGAATATGTGCAAAACGAGTACAACCTGCTCGCCTTGGCGGATGCGGGATCGCTAATCCCCTGGTGCGCCGAAAACGGCTACCGCTACACGGCGTTCAGCCCGCTGGCCGGCGGACTGCTCACCGGGAAATACCGCCTCGGCGAGCCGCCGCCGCCTGGCACTCGCCTGGCGCACGCGGCGGACGTCTACCGCAATTACCTCAACGCGGAATCCTTCGCAGCGATCGAACAATTGAGGCGATCGGCGGAGGCGCGGGAGCAGCCCATCGCCGAAGCTGCCCTGCGCTTCGTCCTCGATACTCCGGGGGTCGACGGCCTGATCGTCGCGCCGCGCCGCCTCGAGCATTTCGCGAGCATGGGCTTCCCGCCCGGCTGAACGGGATTCCGGCCGCTGCCCTAATTGTCGAACCCGTTGGTCGAAACTCCCTGTGCCCATGCTCCGGATGACCCGATGAGATGAACCCCGCGGGAGGAGCGACGACAATGCGCATCTTCGCCCTGAGCCTTGTTGCGATTGCTGCGCTCGCGCCCGGCCGGCCAGCGCTGGCCGATGCGCCGTCGGGAGCGCTCCAGACCATCGAGCGGGTCGCGCCCGGCGTGTGGGCAATCCATCAGCGCGAGCCGTTCCAGCTTCAACCCGTCGGCAATGTCGAGGTCATCGAGCAGAGCCTGGGCCTGGTGCTGATCGACGGTGGGGCCTCGCCCGGTTCGGCCAGCCGAATCACGCAGCTGATCAAGTCCGTGTCCAATAAGCCGGTCATCGCAATCGCGATCACCCACTGGCACTCCGACCACAGCCTCGGCGTGAGCACCATCCTCAAGACCTGGCCGAACGCCGAAGTGATCGCCACGAACGCAACGCGCGACCACATCCTGGGCGCTCCAATGGCGAAGAATTACCCGGAAGGCGCTCCCGACCCGGCAAAGATGAAACCGCTGTTGGACAAACTGGCCGGGGCGCTGGACACCATTCGCAAGCGCATCGCCGATGCTACGCTCCCGGCGCCCATGCGGGCCGGCTATCAGGCGGCACTCGAAGAATTCACGCT
Source organism: Sphingomicrobium sp. (assembly GCA_035691585.1). Lineage (GTDB taxonomy): Bacteria > Pseudomonadota > Alphaproteobacteria > Sphingomonadales > Sphingomonadaceae > Sphingomicrobium. The sequence goes on from DASSIU010000033.1 coordinate 5,815, forward strand.
CTACCGCAATGACCTCGACGGGGCCTTCCTCCCCGCAAAGATCGACGGCTTCAACGGCGAGCGCGTGCTCGATGACCCGGTTCGCCCCGTGCAGCTTCGGTTCCTCGGACCCGGAAACACCGACGGCGATATGATCGGCTGGCTTCCGAAGCAGCGCATCCTCGTCACCGGCGACCTCGTCGTGTCCCCAATTCCCTACGGCTTCGATTCCTACGGTGCGTCGTGGCAGTCGGACCTCGACAAGCTGATCGCGTTTCACGCGCGCGTCATTCTCCCCGGGCACGGCCTGCCGATGCACGACGATGGCTATCTCAAGGCGCTGAGAGCGATGCTTTCGGACCTGAGGGCCAGGATGGCGGTAATCGGCCCGAAGGATACGCTGGATCAGGCCAAGAAAGACCTCGCGCCCGCATTCGTCCAGTATCGAGACCGCCTGGCCGGTAGCGACCCCTGGAGGCAGAAATGGTTCGGGCAGCTGTGGCAGGACCCGATCGTCGAATCGCTGTGGAAGGAAAGCCGCGGGCTTCCCATCGAGCAAGGCGGCGGCTGACCCCGACAGGGAACCCCGCCGCTCCCCCTCCCGTTTGAGCGCGCGTGGACAATGTGCATACGCTGGAGCGCAAGCCGCCGCTGATCACGCCCCCGCCCGCGGCCGAGGCCTTCTACTCCGAAGTGCTGCAGCTGATGGCTAGGTCGGAGATCCCGTTCCTAGTCTCGGGCACCTATGCGCTCGCCAGCTACACCGGAATCGACCGGCCGACCAAGGATGTCGACGTATTCGCCAAGGCGGGCGACGCGCTGAAGATGCTCCATCATTTCAAGGAGCACGGCTTCGAGGTGGAGATCGTCGATGAACGCTGGCTCTACCGGATCACGCGCGGCGACCTGTTCGTCGACGTGATCACCAACATGCCGACAGTCACCACGCACGTCACCGACGACTGGGTCGTCGGCGCGCCCGAGGCTCAGCTGTTCGGAGCGACCGTGAAGCTGGTCCCTCCGACGCAGTTCATCTGGTCGAAGATCTTCGTCCAGGACCATCACCGCTACGACATGGCCGACGTCGCCCACATGATCCTGAAATGCCATGAGGCGATCGACTGGAAGCAGCTGCTCTCCCACATGGAGCTCTATTGGGAAGTGCTGCTGGTGGCGCTCCTCAACTTCCGCTTCGTTTACCCGAGCGAACGCCATTGCGTGCCGCGCTGGCTGATCAATGAGCTACTCGAACGGCTGTATGACCAGGCCGACATGAAGGGCCCGGGAAAGAAGGTCTGCCGAGGCCGCATCTTCTCACCCCGCGACTATGCGATCGACGTCGACCAGTGGGGCTTCTCCGACGCGGTCGGCAATCTGGAAGAGCAATATGGCGAGTGACCATCCGATGCGGGTGGCGGCGATCGGCGATCTTCATGTGCAGGAGGACAGCGTCGCGCCCTACCGCGAGCTGTTCGCCGAGATCGGCAACCATGCCGACGTCCTGCTGCTGTGCGGCGATCTCACCAACTTCGGTAAGGAGAAGGAGGCGGAAATCCTTGCCGATGACATCAAGTCGTCGACCATCCCGGTACTCGGAGTCCTCGGCAATCACGATTACGAATGCGGCTGCCCGGACAAGGTCTGCTCGATCCTGCACGAAGCCGGCATGATCGTTCTCGACGAGCAGGCGCACGAGATCGACGGGGTCGGCTTTGCAGGGGTGAAGGGCTTCCTCGGCGGCTTCGGCCGGGGCGAGCTGGCGCCCTTCGGTGAACCGATCGTCAAGGCATTCGTCGACGAAGCCATGAAGGAAGCGCGCAAGCTGGAGAACCAGTTGAGGACGCTCAGAACCGACCGAAGCGTCGCGGTGCTTCATTATTCGCCGATCACGGCCACGCTCGAGGGGGAGCCGCACGAGATCTTCCAGTATCTCGGCGCGCAGCGCCTCGCCGAGCCGATCGACCGCTTCGACCATGTGAAGGCGGTGGTCCACGGCCACGCGCATCATGGCACCTACGAAGGCCGGACTCCGCTCGGCAAGCCGGTCTATAATGTCGCGCAGTTCGTGGTTCGGCCGCTGTTCGGGCGACCCTACGCGATCCTCGAAATCTAGTCCTTGTTCTCACCCGGGATCGGGGTCGGCGTGTCGAGCGCCTCGATGACGTAGAGGCGCTTCACCAGCACGTACGTGACCACCGCCAGCGGCGCCGCGAGCAGGATCCCGATGACCCCGAACAGCAATGCGAACGCGAGCAGGCAGAACAAAGTGATGACCGCCGGGATTTCGACCGCGAACTGCTGGATCACCGGCTGGATCACATAGGCTTCGACGTGGTGCACGATGACGTACAGCGCCACCACCCACAGCGCGGTCTCCGGCCCCTGCGCGAGACCGATCAGGATGGCCGGGATCGAGGAGGTGATCGCGCCCGCATAAGGGATGAACTCGAGCACTCCCGAGATGAGGCCGAGCACCAGCGCGGAAGGGACGCCGATCAGCTGAAGCCCGATCCAGGTCAACAGGAAGATGATGATCATCGCCCACAGCTGCCCCTTCAGCCACAGGCGCAGCGCATGCTCGGAATCCTCCATCGCGTCGGCGACCAGGCGGCGCCGCGCGGGCGGGATCAGCTTGATGAAGCCGATGCCGTAGAGGCGCGGCTGCGCGGCGAGGAAGATGCCGCCGAAGAAGACAATCAGGAAGCTCGCAATGCTCATCGTCGCCGAGGACAGGAATCCCGAGATGTTCGAACCGATGAGTCCGCCATCGGTAGCATTGCTCATCATCCGCTCGAGCGGGTGGCCGAATCCCATCGACGCGATCTTGTCGTCGACGATGCGCGCCGAGCGCGGCAACAGGTCGGCCAGGGCCTGCCCCTGCGCCGACACCTGCGCGCCGATGAGGGCGACCGTCCCGGCGATGACTCCTACAATCAGCAGGACCGCGGGAGCGACCGCCAGCCGTTCCGGTAGGCGCAGATGCTTCTGCAACGGATCGGCGATCGCGCGGAAGATCGTCGCCACGAGCACCGCTCCGAACAGCAGCACCAGGACCGCCCGCAATTGCCACAGCAGAAGCACGGCAGCGGTAATCGCCACCACGATGATGACTCGCCCGACGAACGTCGCGTCGCCACCCCGTGAATTGTCGTCCGGTTGGGTCACCACGGCCGAACCGACTGCCGCCCGCGACCGTTCCATGCCGGTTGCGAGTGCGACGGGAAAGGAAGATGGCGTTTGCCGAGTCATGATGGAGATCGCGCGATGAGCCGAATGCCGGCACTGTTCATCGGCCACGGGAGCCCGATGAATACCCTCGAGCTCAACGGATATACGCGAGCGTGGAGGCACATGGGCCGCCAGCTCCCGCGCCCGCGCGCGCTGCTCGTCGTTTCCGCCCACTGGTTCTTCGGAGCGACCGCGGTGACGGCAATGCCACGGCCACGCACGATCCACGATTTTTACGGCTTCCCGCCCGAACTGTTTGCGTTCGAATATCCAGCACCGGGGGATGCCGCACTGGCGGCCGAAGTGGTCGAAACCATCGCGCCGGTCTGGTGCGGGCTCGACGGCGATCAGTGGGGACTCGACCACGGTACCTGGAGCGTCCTCGCCCATTTGTACCCGGAGGCCGACATTCCCGTGGTCCAGCTCTCGATCAACGCGTTGAAGCCGCTCGACTTTCACGTCGATGTCGGCCGGCGCCTGGCGCCATTGCGGGATCGCGGCGTCATGATCCTCGGCAGCGGCAACGTCGTGCACAATCTCGGCCGGATCCAAAGGAGCAGTCCCGACAAGGGGTTCGACTGGGCCGAGCGCTTCGACGATGCCGTCGTCGCGCAGCTTGCGACCGACGCCGGAGACATTCTCAAGGTCACCGAGCACCGGGATTACGAGCTCGCGGCGCCGACTCCCGACCACTTCATCCCGCTGCTCTACATTGCCGGCCTGGCGGCGGCCTCTGGCGAGGCGATGGAGCCGCTCGTCCGCGGCTACGCGATGGGGTCGCTGTCGATGACCTGCTACGGCGTCGGCGCGGATCTCAGGTGCGAAGAAGGTGAAGGCGCGGCCCGCACGCCCGAGGGAATTCCGGCCGACCAGACGAACATCTAGGCGGGGGCATCTAGGCCGGGGGCCAGTTCTCCAGCACCTCGACGAAGCGCGTGAGCCAGGCGTTGGTCTGGTGGCCGTCGACGACCCGGTGGTCGATGGTCAGTGTCACATAGGCCATCGGCCGGATCAGGATTGCGTCCTGGCCATTGATCTCGCGAACCACGACGCGCTTTTCGAGCTTGCCCACGCCGAGGATCGCCGCCTGTCCCTGATGCAGGATGATCGGGGCGGCGAGCAGCGAGCCCGACACTCCGTGGTTGGAAATGGTGAAGCTCCCGCCCGAGACGTCCGAGCGGTCGAGCTTCCCCTCGCGCGCACGCCGAGTGAGGTCGTCGAGCTTCGAACCGATCTGCTCGAGGCTGAGCGAGCCGGCGCCCTTCACCACCGGGACGACGAGCCCTTTCTCGCCGAGCGCGGTCCCCACGCCGATGTCGATGGTCGGTGAGATGGCGATCCGGTCTTTTTCCCACCGTCCGTTGATCGCCGGGGCCACCGCCATCGCCTCGGCCGCGGCCTTGACGATGTAGGCCGTGAAGCTGAGCTTCATGCCCTTCGCGGCCATGGCGACCTTGTGCTCCGCGACCGCCGAGAAATCCGCCTCGAACAGCGCGGTGACGTGCGGCGCTTCGCTGACGGCGCGAACCATGTTCTCGGCAATGGTCAGCCGCATGCGGTCGTGAGGAATGTCCTGTGGCGCAAATTGTCGCGGCTGCGCGGTCGATGCTTTGCCGACGCTGACCACGGTTGCGGAGGCGACGGCGCGGTCAACGTCGTCGCGAGTCACGCGGCCGTTGCGCCCAGTGCCCTGGATTCGCGAGGGATCGATGCCATTCTGAAGGCACGCGCGGCGGACGGAGGGGCTGAGGCGGTTTTCAGTGTCGTACCCCGGCGAAGGCCGGGGTCCAGGAGCCGCATGAGCCGCTGCTTTACCGCTTGCGGACACTTCAGGCTTCGCCTCCTGGGCCCCGGCCTTCGCCGGGGAACCAGTCTCGATCCGCGCGAGCAGCGCACCCGGCACCGCCTCCGCATCGGTGTCGAGCAAGATCTCTGCCAGCACCCCCGCCGCCGGCGCGGGCACTTCCTGGGTCACCTTGTCGGTCTCGAGCTCGACCAGCGGATCGTTCTCGGCGACCGCATCGCCAATCTGCTTGAGCCAGGCGCGGACGACCGCCTTGGTGCCCTCCTGCTCATCA
>DASSIU010000034.1:0-11100 GCA_035691585.1 Sphingomicrobium sp.
TCAGGCCGAAGTAGTCGTAAGCATCGCTTGCCGGGGCCGAGACGCCGAAGCGGTCGATGCCGATGCGGAGGCCATGCAGGCCCGTGTAGCGCTCCCAGCCGAAGGTGGTGCCGGCCTCGATCGATACCCGCAGGATCTCGCGGTTGCTGACGTCAGGCAGGATTTCCTCTCGGTACTCGAGCGGTTGCGCGTCGAAACGCTCGGTACAGGGCATGGACACCACGTCGGTGCCGATCCCCTGCCCTTCAAGCTGCGCCGCTGCGGCGATCGCGATCTCGACCTCTGATCCGGTCGCAAGAATGATCACTTTACGACTGTTTTCAGAGGATTTCAGGCGGTAGGCTCCGAGCGCGCAGAGATTCTCCTGAACCTCCACGGTGCGGAGCGGAGCGAGGTTTTGCCGGGTCAGCGCAAGGATGCTCGGCTTCTCGGCCTGCAGCGCCAGGGCCCAGCATTCGGCAGTCTCGACCGCGTCGGCAGGACGATAGACGTCGAGCTGGGGCATTGCCCGAAGCGCCTGCAGATGTTCGATGGGCTGGTGCGTGGGACCGTCCTCGCCCAGCCCGATCGAATCATGGGTCATGACATAAATGACCCGCGCCCGCTGCAGGGCCGAGAGCCGGATCGCCGGCCGCGCATAGTCGGTGAAAACCAGGAAGGTACCACCGTAAGGAATCACTCCGCCGTGCAGCGCCATTCCGTTCATCGCGGCGGCCATGCCGAACTCGCGAATGCCGTAATAAATGTAGCGGCCGCCGTAATTCTCCGGCGTAAGCGGCTCGAGGTCCTTCGTCTTGGTGTTGTTCGAGCCGGTGAGGTCGGCCGAGCCGCCGATGGTCGCCGGGATCGCCGCGTTGATCGCTTCTAGCGCCATTTCGGACGCCTTTCGGGTCGCGACCGGCTTCAGGTCCAGCATGAGCTTGTGAACATACGGCTTGAGCCACGAATCACTGATCTTGCCGTTCAGCCGCGCGAGGAACTCGTCCCTGCGCTCACTCTGCTCAAGACGGTCCTTCCAAAGTGCATGTTCGACACCGCCGCGCTTGCCGACGGCGCGCCATGCGGTGAGGACGTCGTCCGGGACGAAGAAGTCCTTGTCCTCGAGCCCCAGCTCCTTGCGCGCCGCCTCGACTTCGTCATGCCCCAGTGCCGCGCCGTGAGTGGCTGCGGTGCCCTGCTTGTGCGGTGCCCCGAAGCCGATGATCGTTCGGCAGCGGATGAGACTCGGCCTAGGATCGGCTAGCGCTTCCTTGATTGCGCGATCAACATCGTCGGCGTTGAGGCCGTCGCACTCGCTGGTATGCCAGCGCCCAGCCTCGAAGCGGCCGATCACGTCCTCATTGCGAGAGAGGGCGGTGGGGCCGTCGATGGTGATGCTGTTGTCGTCCCACAGGACGATCAGGCGCCCGAGTTGCAGATGCCCGGCCAGCCCCACGGCCTCATGGTTGACACCCTCCATCAGGCAGCCGTCGCCGGCAATGACGAAGGTGCGGTGATCCACCAGGTCGTCGCCATAGACCGCATTGAGGTGACGCTCGGCGATCGCCATTCCCACGGCCATCGCAACACCCTGCCCGAGCGGACCGGTGGTGACCTCGATCCCCGGGAGCTCGAAGTTCTCGGGATGACCGGCTGTCGGTGAGCCGAGTTGGCGGAAATGCCTGATGTCGTCGAGCGTCGGTCGATCGTACCCCGTGAGATAGAGTAGCGAGTAGATCAGCATCGAGCCGTGGCCAGCGGACAGGATGAACCGATCGCGGTCGGGCCAGTGTGGGTCGGCAGCGTCGAACTTCAGATGGCGAGTGAAGAGCGCCGTCGCGGCGTCGGCCATGCCCATCGGCATGCCGGGGTGGCCGGAATTTGCGGCCTCGACCGCGTCCATCGCGAGAGCACGGATGGCGTTGGCAAGGCGGCGGTCGGTCGGCTGCATGGTGCTCCGCTTGGTGGGGTTGGCTTGGGCCCAGGTCAGGTGACTTGCGGCCCCATTAGCTGCCCTGCCCGCCGCGTCAAATCGTGGCAGCCGATGCTTGCCCGGCAATGCCAACTTGCGTAGCTGTAAGCCAATGGACGACAGCGAGCTTCCCATGGCGCTCGAGCGGGCTGAGCGCGCCTTGCAGCGGATCGAGCGCGCCCTATCGGCCCGGCGGACGACGGACGGACGAGACCAGGAGCTTCGTGCCCGCGTGCGTGAGGTCGTCGAGGAGCTTGACGAGCTGATCCGCGAGGCGGCGGCCTGATGGCGCGGATGGTAGACCTGACGATCGCCGGCCGGACTTACCAGGTGGCCTGTCGCGAGGGGGAAGAAGAGAGCCTTAGAGCAGCGGCGCGGCTCGTCGACGGCAAGAGCCGCGAGGCGCTGGCGGGGCTCGGTACGCTCAGCGAAGCGCGGCAATTCCTGTTCGCCTCGCTACTGCTTGCCGATCAGCTGATCGACGACAAGCCGGGAGCCGCTCCACCGCCTTCGCCGCCTGCCCGACCCGACCCCGCGGTCGTCCTGCGCGCCGAATCGCTCGCGGATCGCCTCGAATCGCTCGCGATGGCGCTTGAGAATGAAGGCTCGAACGCTTAAGTCCGAAGGCGACGGGCACTACCCGGTGCGAGCCTTCGGAAAATCCCTGAGGCGATAGAATCAATCTGGGAGCTGTCCCTGCCCCGGTCACTTGGGTCTACCTTGGGATCGGGAGCATATGGCGCCCACCTGACGTTTTGGCGTCAGAGGATTTTAGGGCAAACGGCCATGGTGGTCCCGTCACCTCCTTTTACTCCCGGCCCGCGACCTGAGATGGAACCGCTGTCGAAGGAGGCACTGCGACGTGCCGGCCTCGACGCCCGCAAGGCGTTTGTCGCGACAATTTCCGACGCGGACCGCGCACTGCTCGAGCGCAGGCTGGCCGAGCGCCTCACCTCGCTATTCGCCGGGGTGGCAGTGGTCGGCGGCTATTGTCCCTTGGGGAGCGAGATCAGCCCGCTGCCGGCAATGGAAGAAGCCCGGGCAGTCGGTGCGATCGTCGCTTTCCCCTGCTTCCCAAATCCCGGCAAGCCGTTCCGATTCCTCGCCGGAGATCCGCTGGAGCCGGGGCCGTTCGGGATCATGCAACCCGCCAGGCGACACCCGGTCGTTCAGCCCGACCTGGTGCTCGTGCCGCTGATCGCGATCGACGGAAACGGCACTCGCCTCGGCCGTGGCAAGGGACATTACGATCGTGCACTTGCCGGCCTGAAGAAAAACGGCGCCCGGCTGATCGGCATTGGCTGGCCGCTGCAGCGACTGGTCGAGACAATTCCCGCCGACGGATGGGACGTGCCCCTCGACGCCTTCGCGTCGCCCGACGGGCTGGAGCTATTCGACCATCGCCATATGTGATTGAAAAGTCACAGCCGCAAAATTGGTTGGAGAAAGAGCGGTTTAGCCGCGAATTGAGGGCAACCTCTGCTTCTTTTGTCAACATTTGGCCTGTATCTATTCCAGCTCGCGATCGACTCCGTCGGCCGCGGACAAGGGGTAGAGCCATGCGGTTCAAGGCAATCGCGTTCGTGTTGATCGCCGGACTGAGCGTCCTGCTGTTCGTAGCCATGCGCAAGGACAACCGCGCCGATGCGGCAGCGGGCAATTGCTACGCCTCCGCACAAGGGCCGTCGGCACCGACCATCTGCCAATAAAGCGTCCTTACAGACTTCCCTGACCGTGAATGTTAGGGGGCGCCTGAAATGGCTGAGCCCTCTCCAAGAAAACTGCTCGGAATCACCCTGATTCTGCTGTTGATCGTCGTCTGGGCTGCATTCGTCGCAAGCCTGGCTCGGACTGTCGGCGGTTGGCCTATTCTGGTCCAGGCGATTTTCTATCTGATGATGGGGCTGGTGTGGATCATCCCGCTGAAGCCGGTCGTTAGATGGATTCAAACCGGGTCATTCCGGGCCTGAGTCCCGACGAAAGATTGAATTAACTGTATTAGCTGGCTATAGCACCAAGGATGAATCAGGCTGTCGTCCTCTCTCGGCCGTTAGCGGGCCTCAGGCGCAATGCGACGCAAATGAAGTCGCGCGCCGAGTCCTTGTGGCGTGCCTATCCGAGGGAAGTCTTGGGGCTTGGCCTGTTCACCGTCGTTACCGCGGCGGCAATCGGGACGAGCGCGCTTCCCAGCTTTAGCGCGCACGACACGGCTCACGCTGCTCCCCCCGCTCCGCCGGCGATGATCGTCCGACCATTGGCGCCGGACCAGGCGCTTAAGCTGAATGCCGAGATTCCGGTGTCGGCCGGTCCCAACCCGGCCGCCGCGCCCTTCCAATTCAGGGGCAACGCCGCCGCTCGGTCTCAGGCGCTGACCTGCCTTGCCAGCGCCGTCTATTACGAAGCCGGAAACCAGGATACCGACGGCGAGCGCGCGGTCGCCCAGGTCGTCCTTAACCGAGTCCGACATCCGGCCTTCCCCGGCAGCGTTTGCGGTGTAGTCTACGAAGGCTCGACCAAGCCCACCGGATGCCAGTTCACCTTCACCTGCGACGGCTCGCTCAATCGGCAGCCGGACGCCGAGGGCTGGCGCCGCGCCATGAGCGTTGCCGAAGCGGCACTCAACGGCTCGGTCTATCAACCCGTCGGTTGGGCGACCCATTATCATGCCGATTATGTGGTCCCTTACTGGGCTGCGACCATGGCCAAGAGCGCCGTGGTTGGAGCGCATCTGTTCTATCGATGGTCTGGCACCTGGGGCCAGCCCGCGGTCTTCACCAGGGCCTATTCGGGTCACGAGCCGAGCGCGAGCGTCCTCCGCACAGCAGCGCTGTCGGTGCCGCACATTACGCCGGTCTATGGCGAGGGACGGCTTGCGCAGGCGATCAAGAGCATTCCGGGCGCCGAGGCAATCAAGCTCGCGCCGTCACTGCGCGGCGACAAGCGCGTCGCCGTCCGCTTCAACCTCGTCGCGCGCAAGGCGGCCCAGGAAGCGCCGCACGAGGATTACGACCAGAAATTTGCGGTCTCCGACAACCTCAAATGGTCGCTGTCGGGTGAAAGCGTGGCCGAGAACCAGCAGCCCTTGGGTCGACCAGCTGCATCGGCGGCGTCGGCCGGGAGCCAGCGCTAGCGAGACGGTCCGGGCTGTAGCCCGGCAAGGACCAGCTCGACCCGAAGCCTGACCCGGTCCAGCCGCCCATCGATCGCCAGTGAATCATCCGACAGCGCGGTGGCCCCGCTCCACAGACGCCCCGTCACCGCGAGCTCGCTGAACGGCCCCTGGTCGCGCAGAGGATCGCGATCCTGCAACTGGACGACGGCATCGTCGAAGGCCGCGCATCGGTCGAGCTGGATCAGGCTCGGGCTGCTCCGCAACGCGTGGTGACAATCGCGGCTGGCGGATGCGAGAGCCATTTCATCCTTGCTCCGCGACAGGCGCAGCGCATCGCTCGCCGCTCCGTCGATCGCCGCGAGGTGCAATGGCTGGTCCATTGGATCCGCTTCGGCGGAGACAGGCTTTTGCGGCCGTCGAGCGACGTGCCGTCCTTCATTGATGGGCGCGACATCGCTGAGCGTCGCGAATGGGGTCTGCGAAAGCAGGAGGCCCAAGGTGACGACGGCCAGGAGGCCGGCCACCAAGACCCACCCGCCGCCAGTCGCCCGTGCCTCGGGCCAGCGTTCGTGAAACTCGAGAGGCTCCTTGAGGTCACGGGCGCGACGAAGCTCCCGATAGGCGCGATTGATGTCCGCCGCCCGGCTCGCGTCGCCGCCGTCGCGGTCAGGATGATGGAGCTTGATCAGCCGCCGGTACGCCTGCTCGATCTCTGCGGAATCCGCGTCCGGGTCCAACCCCAATGCGGCATAAGCGGCTGCGTCCCCGGCCATGGAAGACGGTCTAATCCAGCTTCGTTTCGGATGGAATGTGGCGCGAGTGACGGGACTTGAACCCGCGACCTCCGGCGTGACAGGCCGGCGCTCTAACCAACTGAGCTACACCCGCGTTTTTGGCGTGGCCGCGCACCTAGGTGCGGGGTTGTGGGGTGTCAACCATCGCTGGCTGCATTTCCTGCCGCTCATTCTCCTCTTCCTCATCGGGGTCGCCGATATGGGTCAAGGTCCCGTGTTCAAACAGGAATCCTGCGATGTCCGGAGTGCCTGCAGCCGAGAAGATCGTCTTCATGATGATGAGCAGGGGAACGGCCAGCAGCGCCCCGGTCGTTCCCCATACCCAGGCCCAGAAGGACAGTGAAATCAGGATCGAGAGCGGACTGATAGTCAGGCGATGTCCGACCACCATCGGCGTGAAGAAATTCGCCTCGATCAGGTGGAAGCTGATGAATGCCGCCGGTGGCGCAAGCGCTCCCCAGATGTCCGGATAGGTCATCAGGCCGCCGACGAACAACAGCAGCGCGCAGACGATCGGTCCAAGATAGGGAATGTAATTGGCGACCGCGACGATCCCGCCCCACATCACCGGCGACGGCATTCCTAGGAGCCACAGCGCGCCGGCGGTGAGCGCGCCGAGCCCGATGTTGATGACGGTGATCGTCCCGAGATAGGTCGAAGTGGCGTCGACCACCTGCTGGATCACCCGGGCTGTGGTCAGCGCACCTTCGAAGCTCCCCCGGCTGACGATCGTGCGCTTGCGCATGCTGGTCCAGCCCGCGAGGAAGAAGAAGATCACCAACAGCGAGAAGAACAGTTGGATCAGCAGGTGTGGCGCCGACGTGGCGAGCAGCCCCAGCATGGAGTTCGGTTGCTCGATCGTGACCGTCCGCGAGTGGCTCGCCTGGCTCAGCTGGACCTGATTGGCGATTCTGCCCACGAACCGATCGAGGTTCTTGTACAGGTCGAATACCGGCTCCAGGGCTGAACGAACCTTCGGGATCTTGCTCGGGACCTGCGCGATCCAGTCGGTGGCGGGAACCAGAATCGACCCGATGGCGAACAGGGCGAATCCCAGGAAGATTAGCACGCACAGACCGGCCGAAAGCCGAGAGGGGACTCCTCGCCGCTCGAACCATTCGAGCAGGGGTACGAGGGCGATCGCGACAACCAGCGCCGCGGTTACCGGCATGAAGAATTCGGCGCCGAGTTGAAGCGCGAACGGAAGACCGACGATCAAGCCGATTCCGGCGATCAGGGTCAGCGACGCGAGCAGCCGGTCCCGCTTGGCGGTTATCGTTTCCGCCAGCATGCGGGCTTCGTCTACCGTGTCGTCGTCGGTCTGCCCATGCTTTCTTGTGCGCGCGTCCATGCGCGAAGCATATCGCCCTGCCCCTCACGCGGCTAGCGGATTGGTGCCCCTGGTCCGACTCGAACGGACACTCCGGTGAAGGAACTCGATTTTGAGTCGAGCGCGTCTACCATTCCGCCACAGGGGCACGCGGCGCCTTAGCTAGCGGCGCATGCCTCGGGCGGCAACTCACTTACTCGGCCGGGACGACGGTTCCACTATCCCCGACAGGTGGCGCCCCGTAGCGATTCTGACCGGGAGTCCCCGGCAGAACCATGAAGTAGAGCAGAACCAGCGCACCCACCAATGCGATGATGCCGATCAGCCCCATCATGCCCAGCATGAAGAACAATCCGCCGCCCATGAACGCCATCATACCCGCGAGCGCCATCAATCCATAAGGCACGGCGCAGATGAGCAGCCACCAGCCGCTCCGATCGGTATCGTGCAGGCGCCGGGCCCCGACGGCGAGCGACGGAACGATCGTCGCGATCCAGAGCAATGCGCTCAGCGGCCCGTAGCTATAGAACAGGTGGGCCACTCCGAAGATACTTTCGAGGATGCGGGCAACCACGAATGCGATCACTACCGCAAGGACGTACCACCAATATTCCGGTCGGGACGCGCGCCCCGTAAAGTCGGCATATTTTTCCAAGATCGGGCGCTTGGCCCAATCCACAGGCGTTAACTCAGCGCTCATTGCCTAGCCTCCCCAGTTGAGGTGAACGAATGCTAGCCCCATCCGTAACGAAAGCAACTAGTTGCGCGGAGCCTGCCGCCGATAGCTGAGCGCTTCGGCCACATGGATCCGCCCTACCCTCTCTGCGCCGGCGAGATCGGCGATCGTGCGCGAGACTCGCAGCACGCGGTGGAAGCCGCGGGCTGAGAGACGCATCGCGGTGGCGGCATCGGCGAGAAGCCTGCGGCCGGGCTCGTCGGGAGTTGCGACCTGATCGAGCAGCTCGCCGTCGGCCTCGGCGTTCGTGCGCGCGCCATGGCCGTTATAGCGATCGGACTGGATTTGCCGGGCGGCGGCGACGCGTCGAGCGACCTCGGCGCTCCCTTCGGCGGGTGGCGGCAGCGTCAGGTCGGCCGCCGACACCCCAGGCACCTCGACGTGAAGGTCGATACGGTCGAGCAGCGGGCCGGACACGCGGGCCTGGTAATCCGCGGCGCAGCGCGGTGCGCGGCTGCAGGCGAGCGCGGGATCGCCCAGATGGCCGCAGCGACAAGGGTTCATCGCGGCGACCAGCTGCACGCGTGCGGGAAAGGTTACGTGGGTGTTTGCCCGGGCGACGCTGACACTACCGGTTTCCAGCGGTTGACGAAGCGAATCGAGGACCGGCCGCTGGAATTCGGGAAGCTCATCGAGGAACAGGACCCCGAGGTGCGCGAGGCTGATTTCGCCGGGGCGAACGCGCAGCCCTCCGCCGACGAGCGCCGGCATCGATGCGCTGTGGTGGGGTGCCCGGAAAGGCCGTCGGCGGCGAATCTTTCCTCCGCCCAGCTCGCCCGCGACCGATGCCACCATCGACACTTCGAGCGCTTCGCCGGGCTGTAGGGGCGGCAGTATCCCGGGAAGGCAGGCGGCGAGCAGCGACTTGCCGGAACCCGGGGGTCCGCTCATCAGCAGGTTGTGCCCGCCCGCCGCCGCGATCTCCAATGCGCGCTTGGCGACCTCCTGCCCTTTGACCTGAGAAAGATCGGGGCCACCCTCCGGCGCCTCCGCCTCGGCGATCTCCGGCGTGGCGACCAGCGCCGTTCCCTTGAGATGTGCGAGGAGCGCCAGCAAGTCCGGCGCCGCGATGACGTCGAGCTGCCCGGCCCAGCTTGCTTCACTGCCCTGTGCGGCGGGGCAAATCAGTCCTCTGTCGAGCGAGGAAGCATGAATCGCGGCGAGCAAAACTCCTGGGGAGCCTGCTATGCGACCGTCGAGACTGAGCTCGCCGACTGCAACATAGTGCGACAGGGTCTCGGCGTCGGTCGCGCCGATCGCCGCCAGCAACCCAAGTGCAATCGGCAGATCGTAATGAGATCCTTCCTTCGGAAGATCCGCCGGGGACAGGTTGATCGTAATCACCTTGGGTGGAAGCGCGAGCCCGATCGACGCGAGCGCAGCACGGACACGCTCACGGCTCTCGGCGACCGCTTTGTCCGGCAGGCCAACGATGGTGAACTTCGGCACGCCCGACGAGAGCTGAACCTGCACCTCGACGGCGCGGGCTTCGAGCCCGAGGTAAGCGACAGTGGCGACGGTAGCGGCCATCAGGCCCCGTCCCCACGATGCAACACTCTACGCAGATTTCCCCCTAGCTCGGCGGAGCGAAGCTAGACCGCCACACCAAAACTGCAAGCTCGCTTGCACGGTGAGCGGTGTGTCACCACATTAATACGCATGGGTCGGCACGTTAGATGGCGCAAGCTCCTCGAAAATCCGATTGTCGAGTGGTCGATCTTTGGGCTCGGTTTGATCTTGCTGATCGTCTCTCCCCTGGTGGGGGCAATTCCCGGCCCGGGCGGAATCATTGTCGCCGGACTGGGTCTGGCGATGGTTTTGAAGACGAGCATGTGGGCAAAGCGGCATTATGTCCGCGTCAAGCGGTGGCAGCCGAAGGCGGGTCGGTGGATGGACTGGGCCTTGAGAAGGCCAAGTGCCCGCCGCCGTGAGGCCGTCCGAAAGGCCCGACAACCGAGCGGCGGCAATTGACTTCGCCCGCCCTCTCCCTTATCGGCGCGCACGACAGCGGCTGCCTTCGAGGGCGGCCCTTTTTCTTTGTATCCGAATTTAAAGGCATGAGCGATGAAGCGCACCTTCCAGCCGAGCAACCTGGTCCGCAAGCGGCGTCACGGGTTCCGCAGCCGCATGGCAACGGTCGGCGGCCGCAAGGTGCTGAACTCCCGCCGTGCACGCGGCCGCAAGAAGCTCAGCGCCTAGTCACGATCAAGAAGCGCGCCGACTTTCTCGCGGCGAACGGCGGGCTGCGCGCCACAACCCCCGGCTTCATCTTGCTGGTCCGCGACCGCAAGGATTCTGACCCGTCGATGCGCGTCGGCTTCACCGTTACCCGGAAGATTGGCGGCGCTGTCGTCCGCAACCGAATGAAACGCCGCTTCCGCGCACTGGCGCGCGAGATCGTTCCGTCGAAGGGTCTCCCCGGCGCCGATCACGTGATGATCGGCCGAGCCAACGGCATCGAGCGCGATTTCGCGCTGCTCCGCGCGGACCTCGCGAGCGCCCTCGAGAAGCTGGGGCGGCCGTGATCGCAAAGGCAATGATCCTGGTCGCCAAGGCGTGGCAGAAGGGCCCGTCGCAGGTCCTTCCGCCAAGTTGCCGCTACCAGCCCAGCTGTTCGGCCTATGCGATTACTGCAATCACCCGCTATGGGGCCGCTCGCGGGGGCTGGATGGCCCTTAAGCGAATCTGCCGCTGCCACCCGTGGGGTGGCCAGGGCTACGACCCCGTACCGTGAGGATCTGAAGCCAAGTGAACGACAGCAAGAATCTGATCCTGGCGGTGGTGCTGAGCGCGCTTGTGCTGCTCGGCTGGACCTGGGCCGCCAACAAATATTTCCCGGCTTCCAATCCCCCGAGCACCAAGATCGAAGCGGGCAAGCAGCAACCGGTTCCGCAGCCGAGCGCCCAGCCAACCGGGCCCGCGACCCCTAAACAGCTGCAGAACATTTCGGCCGCGCTTGCGGCGAGCCCACGCGTCAGAATCCAGACGCCCTCGCTGTCCGGATCGATCAACCTCAAGGGCGCCGAGATCGACGACCTGCTCCTGCTCGACCAGCGCCAGACGATTGCCAAAAATTCGCCACCGGTGCGACTGCTGTCGCCGCTCGGAGCGCCCGACGCCTACATCGCGCAGTTCGGCTGGACGGCACAGAGCGGCCAGGCGCCTACCCTCGACACG
>DASSIU010000035.1:0-5251 GCA_035691585.1 Sphingomicrobium sp.
CAGGTAGATGACGAGGCCGAGCATCCACACCAGTTCACGCGGCGCCTTGTACGAACCGTAATAGAGGCCGCGGAAGATGTGGATGTAAACCGCGATGAAGAAGAAGCTCGCGCCGTTCATGTGCGCGTAGCGGAGCAACCAGCCGGCGTTGACGTCCCGCATGATCAGCTGGTTGACGCTGTTGAACGCGCCGTCGGCGGCGGAATAATAATGCATCGCCAGGACGATGCCGGTGATGATCTGGATCGTCAGGAAAATGCCGGCCGAAAAGCCGAAGTTCCACCAGTAATTGAGGTTGCGCGGAACCGGATAACCGCCGCCGACTGCGCCGTAGACCAGGCGGGGGAGCGGCAAGCGCTCGTCCAGCCATTTCGCCAGCGGATGCCTCGGTTCGTAGGGCTTCGCCCACTTGAAGCTCATGTGTTGCTCTATCCCTTCGCGCCGATCGTGACGACCGTCGGCGACGTGAACTGGTAATCCGGCACAGCGAGGTTCCGGGGCGCGGGCCCCGCACGGATCCGCGCCGCCGTGTCATATTGCGAGCCATGACAGGGGCAGAACCAGCCGCCATAGGGGCCCTTGTTCTCCCCTTCGCCGGTGCCAAGCGGAATGCAACCGAGGTGAGTGCAAACTCCGACCACCACCAGCCAATTGCCATGCCCGGGCTTCACGCGCTCGGCCAGCGTCTGCGGGTCGCGCAGGTCCGAAAGCGAAACCGCGTTCGCCTTGGCGATCTCCTGCGGGGTCAGGTGAGCGACAAACACCGGCTGCTTGCGCCACAGCGCCTTGATGCGCTGGCCGACCTCGACCTTCGAGATGTCGATCTCGGTCGTGGCCATAGCGAGGACATCGGCGGACGGGCTCATCTGGACCACCAGCGGCGCCAGGGCCGCGACGGTGCCCACGCCGGCGAAGCTGACCGCCGCAACATTCAGGAAGTCGCGGCGACGCACGCCCTCTCCGGCGGAATCTGTGGTTTCGGGACCCTCAGCCGATTGTGCCTTGGTGGCCATCACACCCCTTTGAAACGCGAGTTCAGATGTGCCGGGACCGGCACGCTGTTGATGCCGCTCCGGCCGGAGGACCGGGGCGATTGGCCGGCCTGATAGCGAGGGGTTTCGGGGATGTGAAGGGGCCGAACGCCGGTTGGAAGCGGACTGTGTGAAAACGGCCGCTACCGACCGTGAATGCTTCAGTCGCGATCACGCTTCTTGTGATGCCGGGCCGCTTTCCGGGGCTTGGACGAAGCCTTGTGCTTGCCGACGGACTTGTGGCGAGAGCCATGCTTCGCATGCTTTCCTTCGTTAAGCTCGGATTGCAGTAAGTCCGCGCAGTCCCTGTGCCGGAGCAGCTGGCGGTAGCTCATGGCGTGGCACCGACGCAGCTCTGCCTTGCTCATGGTTTTCGCGGGGTGACGCTTCTCGGCGGTTGCTGCCCGTTCTCTCTTGAGGGCCGCTTCGCATTTCTTGTTGCGGCGAAGCTGATGACGGCTGAGGCCCTTGCACCGACGCAATTCGGCCTTGCTCAAGCTGGGTTCGGATTGACGCCCATGGACGGCGACGTGTCGCGCCTTGCTGGAATGGCGAACCGAACTCTCGTGGTGGGAGCGAGCGCTTCGATGGGTGCCCATGTCGACATGGCGGTGCCGAGGAGCCGTCTTCGACATCGGCGGGAACGGCGGCGGTGAAGTGTCGCGGTCCGGCGGAGGAGCGGGAGGAACCGATGGCGGCAGCGACTGCTGGGGAGGCGGCGACTGCTCGGGACTGGTCTGCTGTGCGTAGGAGGCGGAGGCGAAAGCTCCGAATGACAGGGCGGCGCAAATCAGAACGGCTCGATGCATCAATATCTCTCTCTCCGAAGCATCATAGCCGCGCCGAATGCCGCTCGCTATCCGGTTGGCGACAGAGTTCAGCGAAACGATTGCACATCCCGTCTCGCGAACCCGTGCGATTGTTCGGCTCAGCGATCCTGGTTGGCGTAAGCCTTGATGAGATCGAAGAGATAGTCCCGTCCAACGTAAAGCGATCGTCCTTCGATGCGCTCGTTCAATCCGTGCACCCCATTGCCATCCGGATCATCCCACATGCCGGGCACGCCATAGGTTGGGATGCCAGCGGCCGTCAGGAATGTGGCGTCGGTGTAGCCATTCGACATGGCAGGCACGACCGGAACGCCGGGAAAATATTTGGCCGCGAGCTGCTTCGCCGGCCCCATCACCCTGGGATCAAGCGGCGGAGAGGGAGGCGACGGCCGCAGTGGGGGGAGCGTGGTCACGGTCACTCCCGGATCATTGATAATCCTCGCCAGTTCGGTCCGGATTTCCTCGACCGAATGACCGGGGAAGATTCGACAATTGACGTATGCTCCTGCCCGTTGCGCCAAGGCGTTGCGGGCATGGCCTCCGTCAAGCATCGTCGCGACACAGGTCGTCCGGAGGTTGGAATGAAGCTCCGGATCCTTGTTGACGATCGCTTCGGCAGCCTTGTCCGCCGGGTTGGCGGCTAGCGCGACCATTGCCGCGCCTGTCGTGTCATGCCGCCCCGCGCCCGCCTCCTGAAAGTAGGTGTTGGTGGTCGGAGTCATCTCGACGGGGAATTCGTGGCCCTCGATGCGGACAAGCGCATGAGCGAGTTCGTAGATTGCATTGTCCGGGCGGGGTACCGAGCTGTGTCCGCCGGGATTGCGGGTTTCCAGGCGGTAGGTGGCAAAAGTCTTCTCCCCTACCTGCATCGACTGCTCGACGATGTGGCCCTTGCCGTCGCTCGCGCCGCCGCCGCCTTCGTTAAGTGCGAACTCGGCGTCGATCAGATCACGCTTGTTGGCCGCGAGCCATTCAGCACCGTTGAAAGCGCCGTTGGTCTCCTCGCCGCAGGTGAGCGCGATCTTCACGGTTCGCTTGGGCCTGTAGCTCGATTTCTGGAAGCGGATCAGGGTGTCGACGAGCACCGCGGCCATCGCTTTGTCATCGAGCGAACCGCGACCATAGAAGTAACCATTCTCCTCAACCAGTGTGAACGGGTCACGGGTCCAGTCCTCTCGCTTCGCCTCGACGACGTCGAGATGGGCGATCGCCAGAAGCGGCTTGAGAGCCCTGGACGCGCCCGGATAGACGGCAACCAGCCCGCCTTCCTTCGGATGGTCGGGCGCCGCGAATAGGGTAACCTGGCTCTCGGGAAGCCCCGCAGCGCGCAGCCGCGCCGCCATCTTTTCGGCGGCAGCCGTGCAACTTCCCTCGTTCAGTGTCGTGTTTGTTTCGACCAACTCCTTGTAGAGGCTTCGAAATACGGTTTGGTCCGGGCGCAGGGGCTGTTGCGCAACCGCCTGCGACGGGATGACCATCGAAACCAGGCCCGCCGAAGCGAGCCATTCATTGAATCTTGCCATCACCGCCCCCTCCAATTGCGGCACAGAGCCTAACAGAAGAGCTTATGTCTGCAATGGGTTGTTCAGTCGGCGAGCGCGGCCGTCGCCGGCTCGGGATGATGCTCCCTTCGGCCGCGTATCGCCGCCTGGAACATGATCGCGGCGGCGTAGAGAACGACCACCAGAACCATCCAGCGAAGCAACTCGAGCGGCATTGTCACGACAATGTAGGCGGCGACGAACACCGCCGGGATCCCGCCGATGGTGAGTCCGACCACCATCCGGAGGTCGATGTGCCCGGTATTGATGTGGCGGATCCCCGCGGTCGCCCCCATCAACGCGGCCGCGCCGGCCATCACCGGAAAGCAGAGCCGCGGATCCATTCCCATCAAACTCAGCATCACGAGCGTCGGCGCGTAATTGCCGACCCCGTAGTTCAAGAGCACGCCGATGACGAAATTGGCGGCGATCGCAATAATCGTCAGCGGCAGTGGCAGTGAAGCCGCCATCCCGCCGCCCGGGAACAGGTGGAGGTTGGTCATGCCGTAGGCGATGGCGGCAAGCAGAAGGCCGATCGCGACGACCAGCTGGACAATCCAGACTCGCGTCCGGTGGACCAGCGTCGCGCCAATCAACCCCCCCACTGTGCAGGCGATGATGCAGCCGGCGAGCAGCACGGGATCGACCTTCACTCCGAGCTTCAGAAGGAAGATGATCGATTCGACGACCGCCGTGATGGTGAGGCCGACGACGAGCGTTGGAGGAATGAGCCGATCGGGCACGAGCCGGCGAAACTTGAACCACGCCGTACTTGGGGCGAAGCAACCGATGCCAAGCGTATCGAAGAAACTGACGACCGCTCCCAAACCGATGCTCTCAAGCGTGGGGGCAGAGCGCCTTTCGATTGCAGCTTTGATGAGCACGATCGTGAACACGAGCGTCGATAGGACGATCGGGACGAGCAGCGCGATCAGCATGTTGGACCTCCCCAGCCCTTTCCCCGGAGACGGATGCTAGCGGATCGGCGGCGGGGCACAACCGTCGACCTCACCGGTGAAATATTCGCTGCCCTCCTGACTCTGGCGCGCTCCTGGGGAATCTGGAGTCCCAAGCTCGAATCGAACCGCCGCCGTGCCAGCGAAGGCTGGCATCCATGCGATGTTTGCTTTGAGCGCATCCGACATGGACCCCGGCCCGCGCCGGGGTGACGAAGAGCGAGGGCAGCATCATGGCGAACAACGCAGGCACCATCCTGTCGCGGATCAAGGATGAGGAGATCGACTGGGTCGACCTTCGCTTCACCGACCCCAAGGGCAAGTGGCAGCATTTGACCATGGCTTCGGGCGTGATCGACGAGGACATGCTGACCGACGGCTTCATGTTCGACGGATCGTCGATTGCCGGATGGAAGGCGATCAACGAGTCCGACATGATCCTGAAGCCCGACCTCGACGCCGCCTACATCGATCCGTTCAGCGCGACGCCGATGATGGTGTTGTTCTGCAACGTCGTCGAACCCTCGACCGGTGAGCTCTACGGCCGCGACCCGCGGTCCACCGCGACCCGCGCCGAAGCGTATCTGAAGGCCAGCGGCGTCGGTGACACCGTATTCGTCGGACCCGAGGCCGAATTCTTCATGTTCGACGACGTCCGCTTCGAGGATACGTACAACGCCTCCTGCTACCGAATCGACGACATCGAGCTGCCGACGAACACGATGCGCGAGTATGAAGGCGGCAATCTCGCGCACCGGCCGCGCGCCAAGGGCGGCTACTTCCCCGTCGCTCCGGTCGACAGCGCGATGGACATCCGCGGCGAGATGGTCGCCACCATGCTCGAAATGGGCTTGCCGATGGACAAGCACCACCACGAGGTCGCCGCCTCGCAG
>DASSIU010000036.1:0-5879 GCA_035691585.1 Sphingomicrobium sp.
CTGGATCGCCTTTGGGATCGGCACATCCTCGATTCGGCGCAGCTGGCGCGCTTGGAGCCGTTCTCCGGCGCTTCTTGGTGTGACATCGGATCGGGCGCAGGCTTGCCGGGAATTGTCATCTCCTGCCTGGTCCAAGGAGCAGTGGCGCTGATCGAGCCACGGCGGCTTCGCGCTGATTTTCTCCACAAGGTCTGCGAATCGCTCCACCTCAATGCGTTGGTGGTGGCGGCGAAGGCCGAACGCGCTCAGGGCAAATACGACGTAATTACCGCGCGGGCGGTCGCCAAACTGGGGCAAACGTTCAAAATATCCGCACATCTGTCCACAAGAAAAACTGTTTGGGTGCTTCCAAGGGGCCGGAGCGCGGAGGCGGAACTGGCCGAGGCGCGCTCCTCGTGGCAAGGTGCGTTCCACGTGGAACAGAGTGTCACCGATGCAGATTCCCGAATCGTCGTCGCGACAGAGGTGAGATCGATCACATGATTAGGATTGCCGTAGCCAATCAGAAGGGCGGAGTCGGGAAGACGACCACTGCGATCAACCTGGCAACTGCGCTGGCCGCGATCGGTTGGCGCGTTTTGCTGGTCGACCTCGATCCACAGGGGAATGCTTCGACCGGCCTCGGTATCTCGCATGCCCAGCGGGCCAGCTCGAGTTACGATGTTCTGATCGGCCGGGCACTGGCCGTAGATGTGGCCGTCGCGACGCGCGTGCCACGGCTTGACGTACTGCCCGCGACCCAAGACCTGTCAGGCGCCGAAGTCGAGATGGTGGCGCTCGAAGATCGCGCACACCGCCTCGACAAGGTGCTCTCAGCCACACCGTCCGGGCGCTGGGATATTTGCCTGATCGACTGCCCACCCTCGCTCGGGCTTCTGACCGTCAACGCGCTTGTCGCGGCGCGCCACTTGCTCGTCCCGCTGCAGTGCGAGTTCTTTGCGCTCGAGGGACTCAGCCAGTTACTCCAGACGGTCGAGCGGATGCGCGTCGCGTTCAATCCGGAGCTTTCGATTCTCGGCGTTGCTCTGACCATGTTTGACCGCCGCAACAACCTTTCGCAGGCTGTGTCCGAAGACGTCCGCGCCTGCCTTGGTAATGCGGTGTTCGAGACCGTGGTGCCCCGGAACGTGCGCTTGTCGGAAGCGCCGAGCCATGGCCTTCCGGCGCTGATTTACGATTTGAAATGTCCCGGATCCGAGGCCTACCTGCGACTGGCGCGCGAGCTGATCGGTCGGCTTCCGCAACTGGCCGTCGCCGCATGAGCGCGGATCGTCCGGCCAAGGGCCTCGGCATGGGGCTGCAGGCGCTTCTGGGCGAAGCTGCGCGGCCGATGGCAACCACGGGCGATGAGCCGGGATCGCGTGGCGGAGTGCGCGAGATTGAAGTCGCTCGAATCCGGCCCAATCCCGAACAGCCCCGGGTCCAGTTCGACGAAGATGCGCTCGATGAGCTCGCCGATTCGATCCGGGAGCGCGGCGTTCTTCAACCAATCCTGCTCCGGCCGTTCGGTGAGGATTACATGATCATCGCCGGCGAGCGGCGATGGCGCGCGGCACAGCGGGCGCGGCTCCACGGCATCCCCGCCATCGTCCGCGAAATCGACGAATCCACCACGGCCGAGCTCGCGCTGATCGAGAACATACAGCGCCAGGACCTCAATGCGCTGGAGGAGGCGGAAGGGTATCGCCAGTTGATTCGGCGACATGGCCATACGCAGGACGACGTCGGGCGAATCGTCCACAAGTCCCGCAGCCATGTCGCTAATCTATTGAGATTATTGGATCTTCCGGAGTTCGTTAGGCAATCGCTATTGAAAGGCGATATCAGCATGGGTCACGCGCGAGCGGTGGCCAATGCGGACGATCCGGCGGAACTGACACGGGAAATCATTTTGCACGGCTACTCCGTGCGGCAGGCGGAAGAACGCGCGCGTCGCGCAAAGCCCCGGCGGCAATCGCAAGGTTCTGGCGGTGCAGGCGAGCCCGGCACGGCGAAGATGGTCGACGCGGACCTCGAGGCGCTCGAGCGGCAATTGGGCGATATCCTCGGTCTGAAAGTCCAGGTCAGCCATAAAGGACAGGGCGGGGCGGTCACGCTCCACTATTCGAGCCTCGATCAGCTGGACATGATCTGCCAGCGTCTCTCGGGCGAACCCATCTAGCTACCGGCTTCGAGCCCTGCGGGCGATCGTCACCAACTCCTCGCCAAGCGCCTCGCGGTCTGGCGCGGGAGTGAAGATTAGAGACCGTTCCAGCTTGCCGACCCGATCGACTGCGGTCGCGAGTGCCTCCGCGCTCCACTTCGCCAGCATCAGCTGAATCTTGGCTTTATCCTTCCAAAACAGAGACTTGCCCTGTGACGCCATGACGGCATCGATCCTCTCGCCTCGTTCAACGCGTGCTCGGAGCGGCGCTAGCGTGAGCAGGCGGCGCTGCAGCGATCGGACAACGGGGATTGCCTCGGAGCCGCCAGCCGGCAGTTTCGCCAATTCATCGGTTAGCTCATTCAGCTCGCCGGCTAGCGCGAGATCCGCGAGACGCAGGAAATCCCCGTCCGTCATGTCCACGCCCACCGCATCGATCGCGGCATGGTCAAGCTCCTTGGGCGCCTGAGGCGAGGCATCGATATAGAGCGCCAGCTTCTGCAGTTCCTGCGCGGCGATCGCCTGGTCATTGCCGGCTGCTTCGGCAATTCGGGTGGCGACTGGCGGGCTGACCTTGAGCCCGCAACGGCGCCCGAGGTCGATCACCATTCTCACGGCGTCATCGCCGTCAGGCGTATAGGAGGCGTAAGCCAGCGCAACAGGCGAGCTTTCGGCCGCTTTCCTGAGCGGCGAGGAGGCAGCAAGCGCTCCGGCAACCGCGATGACGGGGTTCTCGATCGGTGGCCCGTTCAGCAGCGCGTCGACGGCCTCCTCGATGTCCTTGGTCGCGGGCTCGATCCAGATCGCGCGCTTTCCCCCGAACAGGCTCATTGCTCCGGCTTCGTCAGCGAGGCGTGCGGGGTCCGCCTTTACCGTTGCCGACGAAAGCTGAACCTTCGCTCCCCCGAGCGCGTCCAGCAGCCGAGCGGCAAGGGCCCGCGACTGCGATTCGTCTTCGCCATGAAACAAGTAGAATCGCATTTCCGGCGAGGGCCGATCGACCGCCCGAGCAATATTGCCTTTGCCGGCTTTCACTTCGTCTTGGTCCGCGAGGCGAACAGCGCAACTCGCGCCGTGATCTGGTCGGCGACCACTTCGCTCAGGTTCTCAAGCGCCGTCTGCTCTGCGGCGACGGTTGCATATTCCGAGCTGACGATATCGATGCTGGTGTCGGATCCTGCAGTATCGTCGAGGAGCACCATGCCGTTCTTGAGGTCGACCAGCTGGAAGCGTGCGCGCAGAGTCCGCCGTTCCTGAGTGGCCGCCTGGTCGCTACGAACGCCGAACGCCGTGATGTTGTCGTCGAGCGTCACATCGAGGCGATAGGCCGGAGTACTGGTTCCACCCTCTCCCAAGCGGTCGACCAGCTTGTTGCGCATCAGCCAGCCTGCCTGCCCGGCGATCGGGGCGACGGTCACCGCGCCGAGCCTCGTCGCCACCGCCCCACCGGCACCGCCGCTATAGAGCGGGTGAAGACCGCAGCCGGACAGCGCCAGCAGGGAAAAGGCCAGGAGGAAGCGCCGCATCATGCGACGATATTCACCAGCCGATCGGGAACGACAATGACCTTGCGCGGCTCGGCACCGTTCAGCTGGCGCCGCACCCTGTCCGAGGAAAGTGCGAGCGCCTCGGCCGCCGCCCGGTCGAGGCCCCGCGGCGCACTTAGCGTATCGCGAAGCTTGCCGTTGACCTGAACGGCGAGCGTGACTCGATCGTCAGCCAGCAGTGCTGGATCGAAGCTCGGCCACGGGGCGTCGGCAATCATCGTCGTTCCGCCGAGGAGGGCCCAGCATTCCTCGGCGAGGTGCGGCGCGGCGGGCGCTGCAAGCAGGATCAAAGTCCGGACCGCTTCACCGCGGGTCGCGGACGGCCCCGCCTTCTCGATCGCGGTAGTCAATTCGTAGAGCTGGGCGACTGCCTTGTTGAATTGGAGGCCCTCGATCGCTTCCCCCACAGCGGCGATTGTCCGATGAAGCTTGCGTTTCAGCGCCTCGTCCTCGCCTTCGGCGGCAGTGTTCCCGGTCGCGAGGCGCCACACGCGCTGGACGAACCGGGACGCCCCCTCGATCCCCGCCTCCGACCATTCGAGGTCGCGCTCGGGCGGGCTGTCGGACAGCATGAACCAGCGCACCGCGTCCGCGCCATATTTGGCGAGGATCGGCTCGGGGTCGACCGTGTTGCGCTTCGACTTGGACATCTTCTCGGTGCGGCCTGGGGTCACCGGTTCGCCACTCTCGATATGCACCCAATCGTCGCCGTCTTTTCGGACCTCGTTCGGGCTGAGCCAGCTGCCGTCGCCCGCGCGGTAGGTCTCGTGCGTGACCATCCCTTGCGTGAACAGCCCCTTGAACGGCTCGGCGATGCCGATCTTGCCCATGCGCTGCAGCGCGCGCGTCCAGAAGCGGGCGTAAAGGAGGTGAAGGATCGCGTGCTCGACCCCGCCGATATATTGCGCGACTGGCAGCCATTTCTCCGCCTCGGCCCGGTCGAACGGCTTGTCCGCCGGCTGGCTGGCGAAGCGGATGAAGTACCAGCTAGAATCGACGAAGGTATCGAGCGTGTCGGTCTCGCGCGTCGCCTTGCCGCCGCAGCTCGGGCAATCGACATGTCTCCATGTCGGATGGCGATCGAGAGGATTCCCGGGCTTGTCGAATTCGATATCCTCAGGAAGCACGACGGGCAGCTGGTCGCGCGGCACCGGAACTGCACCGCAGGTCGGGCAGTGGATCATCGGGATGGGCGTACCCCAGTAGCGCTGACGCGAGACGCCCCAGTCCCGAAGGCGATACTGGACGGTGCCCTTCCCCCAGCCCGCAGACTCGGCGCGGCGGATTACTTCGGCCTGCGCCTGCTCGGTCGTCAGTCCATCGAGGAACTGCGAGTTGACCGCGACCCCGTAAGCATTCTCCGCCTCTTCGCCGATTGGCTCGGAAGCGAGCTCAGGGCTCGCGGCGACAACGCGCTTGATTGGCAGGTCGTACCTGGTCGCGAATTCGAAATCCCGCTGGTCGTGGCCGGGAACCCCGAAGATCGCCCCGGTCCCGTAGTCCATCAGTACGAAGTTCGCGATATATACCGGGAGCCGCCACTGGGGATCGAGGGGGTGAACGACTTCGACGCTTGTTCGGAAGCCCTTTTTTTCGGCCGTTTCCAGCTCCGCGGCGCTAGTTCCCCCGGCCTTGCACTCGGCGATGAACTCGGCGGCCTTCGGATCGGCCGAAGCGACCATCTGGGCAATCGGGTGGTCCGCGGCGATCGCGACGAAGCTCGCCCCGAAGATGGTGTCCGGGCGGGTCGTGAACACCTCGACGGAATCAATTGAAGCGATGGGGGTCGCAAGGCGGAAACGGAAATCAAGGCCGTTGCTCTTGCCGATCCAGTTCTCCTGCATCAGTCGGACCTTGTCGGGCCAATCGTCGAGGGTCTTGAGGCCGTCGAGCAAGTCGTCGGCGAAGTCGGTGATCTTCAGGAACCACTGAGAGAGCTTGCGCCGCTCGACCGTGGCTCCGGAGCGCCAGCCCTTTCCGTCGATCACCTGCTCGTTGGCGAGCACCGTCATGTCGACCGGGTCCCAATTGACCTCGCTCTCCTTGCGATAGACCAGGCCGACATCGAACAGGTCGAGGAAGAGCGCCTGCTCCTGCCCGTAATAGGCCGGGTCACAGGTCGCGAACTCGCGATCCCAGTCCAGCGCGAAGCCAATGCTCTTGAGCTGTTCGCGCATCGCCCGGATGTT
>DASSIU010000037.1:0-11920 GCA_035691585.1 Sphingomicrobium sp.
CGGGTCGGCGACCGGCTGGATCCAGTCTTCGGCCTCCTTTGGCCTGCTTGCCGCCTTGCTGGTGATCGTCGCGACCCGCAGCTACATGGGCGCCGACGACTTCGACAGCTGGGGCTGGCGAATCCCGTTCCTCGCCTCCTCCGTCCTGCTGGCGATTTCGCTGTGGATGCGCGCCAAGCTCAGCGAGAGCCCCGAGTTCCAGCGCATCCGCGATGAAGGCGACATCGCTCCTGCCCCGCTTCGCGAAGCATTCGGCACCGCGAAGAACCTCAAGAAGGTGTTCGTCGCCTTCTTCGGCATCATGTGCGCTCAAGGCGCGGTCTGGTATTTCACCTTCTTCTACATGCAGGTTTTCCTCGAGAAACTGGTCGGGCTGCCGAGCCAAACCAAGGACCTGCTGCTGATCGTGATGACCGTCGTCAGCGCTCCCCTCTATGTCTATTTCGGCTGGCTCAGCGACCGCATCGGCCGAAAGCCCGTGATGGTCGGTGGAATGCTGCTCGCGTTGGTGATGTACTTCCCGGCGTCGCACTGGATCGTCAGCGCCGCCAATCCCCAACTGGTCGAAGCGCAGCGCAACACGCCGATCTTCGTCGACACCAATCCCGCGACCTGCTCGCTGCAGTTCGATCCGACCGGCACCGCGAAGTTCGTCAGCGCCTGCGACATCGCCAAAAGCGCGCTGATCACCAAGGGAATCAGCTTCCAGACCCGCTCGTCGGCCGATGGCCGAACCTATGTCGTCGTCGGTACCGAGCGCGTCCCGGTTGCCGGCGGTGAAGGCCTTGGCGGTGCGGACCTCAAAGGACTGAAGGCGAAGACCGGCGACGCGATTGGGGCCGAGCTGCACGAAGCCGGTTATCCCAAGCAGGCCGACCCTCGCCACGCCAACATGACGTTGCTGATCGTGATCCTGCTCGGATTCGTCATTGCTTCGACCGCGCTCTACGGCCCCCAGGCCGCGGCGCTGGTCGAGATGTTCCCGACGCGCGTCCGCTACACCGCCATGTCCTTCCCCTACCATGTCGGCACTGGCTGGGTCGGCGGCTTCCTGCCGGTCACGAGCTTCGCGCTCGTGGCGATCACCGGCAATATCTACACCGGCCTTTGGTACTCGGTGGTGTTCACCGGGATTTCGGTCGTCGTGTCGCTGCTGTTCCTGAAGGAAACCGCCGGGCGCCGATTGCAGGAAGTCTAGATCACGGCGCCCAGTGAATATCGATTGGTTGCTCGGCTTCGGCCAGCACGCGCCCGATCGGCAACCTGGAGCTTTGCCCATCGGCAATTGCCTGCTCGAGGACTTGGCGCTTCTCATCCCCGGTAATGGTGATCATGACAGTGCGGGCCGCGAGGATCGATGCACGGGTGAGGGTCACCCGCGCAATCGGTGCCTCGGCCGGCAACGGGTCAGGCATCACGCCGATGGCGCGCCGCGCCTTCGGAGCACCGAGGGCCTCCTGGAAATCAGGCCCGGTGAAGATCGACGCGGTGTGCCCGTCTATGCCCATGCCGAGCCACACGAGGTCGGGCGGCCACGGGAAGTCCTGCAACCGCGCGTCGGCCGAGTTCCCCGCCAGTCTGTAGTCCGAAATGTCGGTCGCAATGGGGATCACCCGAGCGCCCGTGGGCAGAAAAGCTTTACCAATCGCCCGGATGTTGCTGCGCTCATCGTCCATCGGGACGAGCCGGTCGTCGGTGGGGATGACCGTCACCTTCTTCCATGGGACAGTCTGGGCGATGAGCTTGGGGAAGATCGCAGGGCCGGTCTTCCCGCCAGGCACCGCAATCAGCGAGGAGCCGCGCGCATCCACGGCGCTTTCGATGATGAACCCGGCGTCGCCTGCTACCGCGTTCGCGAGCTCGCCCAGGGAGTCGTACTCCCACCATTCCGCTTCGATCATGCGAGCCCCTTTGTCAGCTATCGCGAGGCTTCGCTAGCGGGGAGATGGCTGGGCATATCCGAACCATCCGGCAACGGCTTGTCCGCTCCGGTTCATCGCCGGGCGGAAGCGAAGACGGTCATGCGCGATGTTGCACATGATGGCATCGATGCGGGGATTGCCGGTTCCCCGGTCAACCACGCATTCGGCAACATTGCCCCGAGCGTCGACGCGCAGCCGCAGGAAGACGGTCGCGCCGAGCGGCCACTGATCGAGGAGGTCGGCCGGGAAATCGCGCCCCTCGAGCACAGGCGAAGCCAGCCGCGGCGGCTCCGCGATGCCATCGCCTCCTAGGCCATTGCCGCTATCGCCGCTGCCGGTTCCATTTCCTGCTCCGCCGGCACCGGTTCCGGGTCCGCGCAGGTCGGACGCTCCCTGGGTCGGCGTCGGACCCTCTTGCGGTGTTGCACTCGCGACGATCCGCTGCACCGGCGGCGTTTCGACCTGCGGCCGGGGCGCGACGACCGCCGTTGCGCGACTTCGGACGTTTTGCGGTGCCGAGCTGCCCTGCTTTTCTTTCGGCTTCTGCTGTTGTCGCTGTTGCTGGGCCGCGGGCGGCCTGTTGATCAGGTTCAGGGTGCTGAGCGCTGTTTGCGTGTCCCTGAGGTCGATCTTTCCCGACATGTGCAGGAACGCGAGCAGTAGCGCGGCCTGGATCGCAAAGGCTGCCGCGATCGCGCGACCGCGGTCGCGATTGGAAATGTCGGTGCGATAAGCCACGCACCTTCAACGCGAACCACGCGTGTCGCGTTGCTGAATGCGTCGAGAGTAAGAGAAAGCGCCGGGGCATGCGAGGCACGCCCGGCGCCCTCCGTCAACCCGTCATTTGCGGTGCGAGCCTGCCTTGCGGCCGCCGCCGTGGCTGGCTTTTCCACCCTTGCTGGCGATCTCGCGCTGCTTGGCCGGATCCATCGCGGCGAAGCCGCGCTTTGAACCGCCGCTCTTGTTTGGTGCCATCGATTTTCTCCTTGATTGGCAGCCGTGGAACGCGATGATCCCACTGCAGTTGCCAATGCTGATTGAGGTTAGCCAACGACCGTTGAGCTTCGGGAAAAGTTCCTAACCTGAGTTATCAAACACTTCACGGGTGGAACCACAATCCGCAGTAAAGAATTCTGAGCGGCGGCAGGGGAGTTGCCGGTCGGTTTCGCCTCGCGCCAACCTCTTCTCGGGGACGTGATGCAGCGAGTTTCCGGCGCGTACATCGTCACCATCCTGTGCTCGGCTTGCGCCGCCCTGACAGCGTGCAATCGCTCCCACCAACAGCAGTCGGGTTCCGCGACGGTTTACGGCTCACCGCCCTCTGGCGACCACGCTACTCGGCCCGCCGCAGCCTCGCCCCGCGATGACGGCAACTGGGTAATGCCCGGCAAGGACTATGCCTCCACCCGCTTCTCGGGCCTCAATCAGATCACCCCGCAGAACATCGGCAAGCTTGGACTGAGCTTCACCTTCTCGACCGGAACCACCCACGGCTACGAAGCGCCGCCGCTCGTCGTGAACGGGACGATGTACCTGATCACGCCCTGGCCGAACTATCTCTATGCGCTCGACCTCACCAAGCCGGGCGCGCCGCAGAAATGGGTGTTCAAGCCCATGCCCGCGGCCGCCTCCCAGGGCGTCGCCTGCTGCGGCACCGTCAACCGCGGCGCCGTTTACGATTCGGGCAAAATCTTCTTCAACACACTCGACGGGCAGACGATCGCGGTAGACGCCAATAGCGGTAAGCAGGTGTGGCGGACGCAGCTCGCCGATATCCAGAAAGGCGAGACCATTACCATGGCGCCGCTGGTTGCGGGCGGGAAGGTGCTGGTCGGAAATTCCGGCGGCGAGATGGGGGTCCGCGGCTGGCTTGCGGCGCTCGACGAAGGAAGCGGCAAGCTCTCCTGGCGGGCGTATCATACGGGCCCCGACAAGGACGTGCTGATCGGTCCCAGGTTCAAGCCCTTCTATCCCATGGACCGCGGCAAGGACCTCGGCGTCAAGACGTGGGGTCCCGACCAGTGGAAGATCGGCGGCGGGCCGATGTGGGGCTGGATCAGCTACGATCCGGCGACGAAGATCATCTATTACGGCACCGGCAATCCGGGTCCGTGGAACGCCGAGCAGCGGCCGGGCGACAACAAGTGGGCCACCGGCGTGTTCGCGCGCGACGTGAACACGGGCGAGGCGCTGTGGTTCTACCAGACGGTGCCGCACGACCTGTTCGACCACGACGACATCAATGAGAGCATCCTTGCCGACATCCCCTGGAAGGGGGGCCATGTGCCTGCCCTCCTCAGGCCCGCGCGCGACGGCTTCTTTTATGTGATCGACCGGCGGACGGGTCAGGTCCTGTCGGCAACGCCCTACGGCTACATGAACGGTTACAAGGGCGTCGACCTCAAGACGGGCCGGATCGCCTTCAATCCCGACAAAGAGCCGAAGCCGGGTCGCATAACCCGCGACGTCTGCCCGGCGGCGCCGGGGATGAAGGACTGGAATCCCTCGGCATTCAGCCCGCTCACCGGCCTCGTCTACATTGCCCATCACAATCTGTGCGAGGACATTGCCGTCCAGCAGGCGAACTACATTTCCGGAACCCCGTACGTCGGCGCCGACGTGAAGATGTATGGCGGGCCCGGCGGCTATCGCGGCGTCGTCACCGCGTGGGACCCGATCGCGCGCAAGGCAGTCTGGGAGTTCAAGGAAGACCTTCCGCTCTGGAGCCCGGTGCTGGCCACCGCCGGAGGGCTGATCTTCTACGGCACGCTCGACGGCTGGTTCAAAGCCCTCGACGCGCGCACCGGCAAGCTGTTGTGGCAGTTCAAGGCGGGCAGCGGGATCATCGGCCAGCCGATCAGCTACCGAGGGCCCGATGGCCGGCAATATGTCGCCGTTGTGGCGGGCGTGGGCGGCTGGGCCGGCGGCATCGTCGACGGCAAGCTGGACGCCCGCGATCCGACGGCGGCGCTCGGCTTCGCCAACGCGGTGAAAGACCTTCCCAACAAGACCACACCCGGAGGCATGCTCTATGTCTTCGCACTGCCGCGCTAGCCTGCTCGTCCTGGCCGTCGGCGGGCTGACGCTCGCGGCATGCGATCGGGAGGAGCACCACAGCCGCTCCAAGCCGATCGGCGAGACGGTCGCAGCCGGTCAGAGTCCGGACACCATCTTCCCCGGCGGCTCCCAGCCGGCCCCGCTCGATGCGCGCGCCAAGCTTTACGACAACAATGCGAACGCGATTGCGCAAGGCCAGCAACTCTACAGCCAGATGAACTGCGCCGGCTGCCACGCGCATGGCGGCGGCGGCATGGGCCCGGCCCTGATGGACAATGAGTGGCGCTACGGCGGGCGTATCGACCAGATCGCCGCGACGATCGCCGAAGGGCGACCCAACGGGATGCCGGCCTGGAAGGGTAAGCTTACGGCGGACCAGATCTGGGACCTTGCGGCCTACGTCCGCACGCTCTCCGGATTGCCCAGCAAGGATTCGGTATCGAGCCGGTCGGAGTCGATGAGCACGGGGACCCCGCAGACGCTGACGTCCCATGGGACGATCAAGAATTCGGACTCGGCGCAGCAATGAAGGCACATCGGAATGCGCCGCTTTTCCTGGTGCCGATGATGCTCTGTGCGTGTCAGTACCAGCATTACCAAAGCGACTTCGGAGGCGCGGCGGTCGAAGATCGGCAATTCCTCACCCTCTTCTGGATTTTCCTCGGCGTCTGCGCGTTCGTCTATGTGCTGGTCGTCGGCTTCCTGATCGGCGGCATCGTGCGACAAAGCCGAGCGTCAGAGGCAAAGGTTGTCGAAACGGGGCGCCACCACGAATCGCATCCCTTGATGCGTTCCACCTTCATCGGCTGGGCTACGCTGATCGGTGCGGGCCTTGTCGGCCTCGCAATTGCCAGCTTCTTCGCGGACCGCTCGATGGCCGAGGCGGCAAGGAACGCGAAGCTTTCCGTCAAGGTCACGGGCAACCAATGGTGGTGGGATATCACCTACAATTCGAGCGACCCCTCAAAAACGCTGCGGACGGCGAATGAGCTTCACCTGCCGGTCGGCATCCCCACCCATATCCAGCTGCAATCGAATGACGTGATCCACAGCTTCTGGGTCCCGAGCCTCGCGGGCAAGCAGGACCTGATTCCCGGCCGCGATAACGACATCACCATAGTTCCCAGCAGAGCGGGGATTTTCCGCGGGCCTTGCGCGGAATTCTGCGGGCTGCAGCACGCGAACATGTCGCTGGTCGTTGTCGTCGAGTCCTATCCCGATTTCATCAAGTGGTGGGACCACCAGCTTCAGCCAGCGCCGCAGCCGACGACCTCACTTGCACTTGCCGGCTATCACTATGTGACCACTGGTCCGTGCAGCGCCTGCCATAACATCGGTGGAACGCCGGCGAGCGGGCAGGCCGCGCCGGATCTCACCCATATCGCCAGCCGCAAGAGCCTCGCGGCGGGCATGATGCCGATGAACGAAGGCAATCTTTATGGCTGGGTCGAAGATCCGCAGTCGCTCAAGCCCGGCTCGCACATGCCGACGATCGGTCTCGAGCCCGACCAGCTTCACGGCGTCGTCGCCTATCTCGAGACGCTCAAATGAATCGGCCCGAACACGTTCGCAAGGAAGACGAGCGGCTCGCCAAGGAGCGGGAGACAATCGCCCGCGATGGTCCTCAGCTCACTGGCGACGAGTTGAGGGCTCGCCTCGACCGCGCGTGGCGGCGGCCGCCGGGAATCATTGGGTGGCTCGCCACCGTCGACCATAAGGAGATCGGCCGCCGCTACATCGTAACCGCGCTTGTTTTCCTCGCGCTTGGCGGCGCGCTGGCGCTGGTCATGCGCCTGCAGCTCGCAGCACCCGGCAGGACGATTGTCGGTGCGGAACGCTACGACCAGCTGTTCTCGATGCACGGCTCGACGATGATGTACCTGTTCGCCGTCCCGGTGATGGAAGGCGTTGGCGTTTACTTCATTCCCTTGATGATCGGCGCCCGCTCGACGGCTTTCCCGCGCCTCAATGCCTTCAGCTATTTCATGTATCTCTTCGGTGGCCTCATGTTGTGGATCGCCTTCATCCTCAACATGGCCCCGGACGTCGGCTGGTTCGAATATACGCCGCTTTCGGGACCCCAATATTCTCCCGGCAAGCACACCGACATCTGGGCGCAGATGGTAACGTACACCGAGGTCGCGGCACTGGCCGCGGCGGTGGTCCTCGTCTGCACCATCCTCAAGGCTCGTGCTCCCGGCATGACGCTGGGCCGAATGCCGATCTTCGCCTGGGCGATGCTGGTGGTCGGCTTCATGATCATCTTCGCAATGCCCGCCGTCGCGCTGGTGACGACCGTGTTGCTCATCCCCGATCGACTGGTCGGAACCCAGTTCTTCAACGCCGCGGAACATGGCGACGCGCTGCTGTTCCAGCACATGTTCTGGTTCTTCGGTCATCCCGAAGTTTACATCATCTTCCTGCCGGCAACCGGGTTCGTCAGCATCCTGACCGAGGCGTTTTGCCGTCGCCCGATCTTCGGTTACCCCGTGGTTGTCCTGTCCCTGATCTCGACCGGCATCCTGGCGTTCGGCCTGTGGGTCCATCACATGTTCGCGACCGGCCTGCCGCGCGTCGGCTACAGCTTTTTCACCGCCGCCAGCATGTCGGTTTCGATTCCGACCGGTCTTCAGATCTTCTGCTGGCTGGCGACGATGTGGGAGGGGCGTCCGCGCTTCCAGGTACCGATGCTGTACGTCATCGGATTCATTATCACCTTCGTGATCGGGGGATTGACCGGAGTGATGGTCGCGGCGGTTCCGCTCGACCTCCAGCTTCACGACACCTACTTCGTGGTGGCGCATCTCCATTACGTGCTGATCGGCGGCGCCGTGTTCCCGCTGCTTGGAGTGCTGACTTACTGGTACCCGAAGATCACCGGCCGGATGATGGATGAGACGATCGGGAAGATCGGCTTCTGGCTCCTTTTCATTGGCTTCCAGATAACCTTCTTCCCGATGCACCTGAGCGGAATGCTGGGCATGCCGCGCCGCGTCTACACCTATCCGGCGGGTCTCGGACTCGAGGTTCCAAACCTGATCTCGACGATCGGCGCGTTCGTTCTCGCGCTTGCAGTCGGACTGTTTGTCATCAACGGAATCCTCTCGCTGTATCGAGGAGCAGTCGCGGGACCCAATCCGTGGGGCGCCGCAACGCTCGAATGGGCGATCAGCTCGCCGCCGCCGGTCTATAATTTCGAACATGTCCCGGTCGTCGAAAGCCACACACCCTTGTGGGACGGTGGCGGCGATCTCCCGGTCGTGACCGGGCTTCGAGTCGACCAGAAGGAAATGCTGTTGACGACCGTTCTCACGGCGACGCCGGACCTGCGTGAGCCGGTCCCGGAGCCGAGCCTGTGGCCGTTCATTTCCGCTTGCGCGGTGGGGATCGTCTTCGCCGCCTCCATTTTTTCCGCCTGGGCGGTCGCCTTCGGCCTGATCCCCTGCGCCATCGCTCTAACCGCCTGGTTCTGGCCGAAGGACATGACCCGCAAACCCGAGCCGGTCATCTCATGATCCTCGAGCCGCGCTTCACCGACGATCTTTCTGGCCTGCCGACGTCCAAGTTTGGTCCAAGCAGCCTGACCTGGTGGGGCATCCTGGGATACATGCTGATCGAGGGCGTGGGCTTCGCGCTGATGTTCTTCGCTTACTTCTACCTGATGAGCCATGAGCAGGGGTGGCCGCCCGAGGGCCGCCTGCCGCCCGATCTCCTCGCCGGGACAATTTTCACAATCGTCATTCTGCTCAGCGAGATTCCGAACACCCTGATCAAGAAAGCCGCCAGGGCGGGCGACGTGGCGACCGTCCGGCTGCTATTCCCGATAATGGTCGCGGTGGGGGTCGTCCTGCTCATCATCCGAGGCTTTGAATTCAACAGCCTCAACTGCTTGTGGAGCGACAACGCCTACGCGTCCGTGATCTGGACGCTCCTCGTGCTGCACGCGGCCCATCTCGGCACCGACTGGGCCGACACGGTCGTGCTGTGGGCGTTGATCATGACTCCGCTCGGCTACGAGCCGAGGCGCCTCGTCGATGTCGACGAGAACAGCTTGTACTGGCGCTACGTCTGGCTGCTGTGGATCCCGATCTACCTGCTGATCTATTGGGTGCCGCGCCTGTGAGCCGAGCGAGCATCCGCGAGGGCTTCATGCCTTGGGCCGGATTGGCGCTCGGAACCCTCGGCGCCGGCCTGGCCCACCAGCTCGGGGCCGAATCCACGTTCCAGAATTGCGCGACCGGAAGTCCATTGCTCGTGATCATCGCGACGATCATCGGTCTGGTCTTGATCGGGATCGGCGCCGTGGGGTCGTGGCGGATCTTTTCCGCTGACGGCGAGGGATCGACGAGACGGTTTGTCGCGGCGGTTTCGGTGATGGCCTGCGCGATCTACGCGATCGCGGTCATTCTTCCGTTCATTGCGGCCATGGTGATCCCGCGATGCTGGTCATGACGGGTTATCATCACGCGGAGCTCGGCTGGACGCTCGATCCGCTGCTCACGATCCCGCTCGCGCTTGCGCTGCTTATCTATCTCGTCGGGCGGATGCGCCTGTCAAAACGAGCTTCAGTGCCGGTTCGACCTGCCTTGTTCCTGTGGGGGTGGGCGATCCTCTCGCTCTCCCTGACCTCTCCGCTGCACGAAGCCGGCGAGCGCAGCTTCACCATGCACATGATCGAGCATGAACTGATCATGCTCGTCGCGTCGCTTCTCCTGGCCGCGTCCGGTGCCGGGGGTGTCCTCGCCTGGGGCCTGCCGAGAGCCCTGCGGCAATCGCTGGCAGGTGGCTGGAAATCGCCCCTTCAACGGTTGTGGCGTCGGCTGACCGAGCCGGTCACCGCGACCGTCATCCAGGGTGTGGTGATGTGGGCCTGGCACGCGCCGCCGTTGTTCGACCGCGCGCTCGACAGTTTCGCTTGGCACATCGCGCAACACAGCTGCTTCTTCTTCAGCTCCCTGCTGTTCTGGTGGGCAATGCTTCACCCGCGAGGGCGCGGCAGCGGCTACGGAGTTTCCGCGGCGTGCCTGTTCGCAACGTCGCTGATCGGTGGTGCGTTGGGGGCATTGATGAGCTTCTCGTCCAGCCCCTGGTATGCCGATTATTCCGCGATGGGCATGACCGGAATCGGCCTCGATCCCGTCGACGACCAGCGGCTTGCCGGTCTGATCATGTGGATTCCCGGCGGTCTCGTCCACGGGATCGCCGCGCTCGCCCTATGCTACAAATGGCTCAAAGCCGCGGAGGGAGGCCATGCCGCGCTCCCTGTCCACTAAGGCCGCCTTCGCAATCCTGGCCGCGCTGATCTTCGCTGTCGCGTTGGCCGGCATCCTCTACAAATATATCGAACAACGCGAGCACATGCGCAGTCACGCCGCAATGACGACCGGCGGGGATCCCACCCGAGGCGAAGCGATGTTCATCGAATATGGCTGCGGCAGCTGCCATAGGCTGGGCGGTGTCCGCGCGGCAGTCGGCAATGTCGGACCACCGCTCGACGGCATCGCGACCCGCGCGATCATCGCCGGTCACCTCGCGAATACGCCGCCGAACATGGAGCAGTGGATCCGCGATCCGCAGCATGTCTCGCCAGGAACCGCGATGCCTGACCTCCGTGTCGGGGAAACCGACGCGCGGGACATCACGGCATTCCTCAATACGCGTTCAAAATAGCGGGCTTCACGCCGCGTCGCTATCGACGCGCCAATCGCGCGCTCCCATCCGAACCAGCCTCGTCCCGCAACGGACGCACGGGCTTCGCCAGCGGCGATCGATCACCCGCGCATGTCGCCTCGAGCGGCGATGGCCGAAGATCCGGCAGATCAATCGAGCAATCACGCGGGCGGCTCCTGCAGACCGAATTGAGGACCGCACCGCCAATGGGCTATTCGGCCTGTCGAAAGCTTTGCAATCACGTGAATTAACGGCTCAGAAATTGAGCGCGAGCGCGGCGTAGCCGTGATAGCTCGTCTGGCCGCCCGAAAAGCTGGGTCCAGCCGCGACCAGCACCGAATAGGGACCGCCGAGCTTCTCGATCAGCCCAAAATCCACGCCCGTGCTGCTCCGGCCGCCTCGTGTGTCGGCCGATTGCCACGCCACCTCCGTACCGAGCGAGAGCGACTTGCCGAAGTCGTGTGTCGCCGCCACCCCAGCCTGCCAGAAATCCTTGTTCATGATGCCCGGATTGATCTCATAGCCGCCGCCGCCGAACACGGACGTCGAGCCGAAATCCTTCTGCGCCCACAGCGGCAGCAACAGCCGAACGCGTTTGCCGCCGAGGTTCCTGCCCGAGGTTGGGAGGATGACGCGCGGAAAAATCGCCGCCTGCCAGCCGCTTTTCTCATCATCGAGGAAGCGATACTTGGCCGCCAGCTCAAGATCGCCGCTACCGATCCTCCAGCCACTCGCACTCGAATGGAAGGCGAGCGGGAGCGTTGCGGTCAGCTGGAGATCCTTGGCTCCGCCGTAATTCAGGTCGACCCCCGCCTGGCCCTCGAAATCGCTGCGACGACCGTCGATCGTGACGAAGTTGTAGATTTCCCAGCGGCCGAGATCGGTCGGCTCGGGGTCGTCGGTCTGATAGGGCGGTCCCGCAAATCCTGGGGACGCCAGCAAGGACAAAGCGACAAACGCGCAGGATGCTCTCACGCAGCAGCGGCTCGCGACATCGGATGGCTTCCTGGGCGCTGCGGGAGGACGAGGATCAGCACGATGATGGCGATCGCCATCACCAGGGAGGCGATCGGCCGGCTAAGATCGAGTCCGCCATGCGCGATCGGCTTGTCGAGGAAGTCGCCAACTGTCGCGCCGAGCGGGCGCGTAAGGATGAACGCAGCCCAGAAGAGCGCGACATGATTGGCCTTCTTGGTGGTGTAGAGGATCGCGAGGATCGCAAGTCCGCCGCCGAAGACCAACGCGCCACCGCCATACCCGAGGCCCCATCC
>DASSIU010000038.1:0-2624 GCA_035691585.1 Sphingomicrobium sp.
CGGGATTGGTGAAGCGAACAACCCGGAGCGCCGGATGACTCGTGCGCGAAACAGGCGTAGTCGGGCGCGGCATCGCTGAACCAGCGGCGCGAGCGAAGCGTTGAACCCCCAGTCACCCAGTTCCACCCAGCGAGGAGAAGGCCATGAGCGGCTTCGAGGATATCCGCGAGCATATGGAAGTGATCGGCGCCGACGGCGTTCACATCGGTACCGTCGACCGCGTCGAGGAGAACCGGATCAAGCTGATCCGCGCCGACAGCGGCATCGGGCACGAGGAACATCACCATTTCATCCCGCGCGGTCTCGTCGCCGACGTCGAGGGCGACAAGGTCCGCCTGAGCGCTCGCGGCGACGTCGTCGCCGACCTGTTCGAGCAGGAGAAGAGCGGGCAGCCGCTCGGCTGACGCTTACGGGTCGTCATGCCGGACTTGATCCGGCACCCGCCTTCTTCAACAAAGGCAGGCCCCGGCTCAAGGCCGGGGTGACGGGGAGGGGAGAAATGCCCAAAACGTTGCTTGTCCTGAGCACCGCCGGGCTGATTACCGCCTGCGGGCAATCGGCAGAGCGAAGTACAGCAAACCAGGCCGCCGCCAACAGCGCGCAGCCGGTGAAGCAGGCAGCCTACTGCTTTTTCAAGGATGACGAGCTGACGGGCTGGACCGCAAAGCGGGGCGCTGATGGCAATATCACCGTCAAGGGCAAGGGCCACGTCAAGGACCCGCGTTACAAGGCGGTGATGGGTACTCCTGGGGTGGCGGGAAACAGGGCTACGATTGCCCCGTCGATCAGCCAGAACGAGACCGGCTATGCCGCGCCGGATGACATTTGGAATCTCACTGCCACGATCCCCAATAGTGCGGCCGTTACTTCTGTATCCGTCACGTGCGGCGACAAGACGGTCGCGGACCTGAAGGTCGCGCCGAAAGGCTGACCGGCGCGCTCGCGCAGCGTTTCGGCGAAAGAGTCTCGCCCGCCCCGATCCACTTATTGCAAAGCGCGCGCCATCGGCCCAGCTAGCGCTCGTGAAACCCAAGCAGAGAGTCGCCGACCCTGCGTCCGGTGACGCGTGGACCAAGCCCGAGACCTACATCGGGGCGCTGGCGCGCAAGCGCAGCTTTCGGCGGTCGCGCGGCGACAAGCTGAGGACCGAGCCGGAAGTCCCTCGCATGCTGCTGTCGACCGTCCCCTTCCTCGCCTTGATTGGCCTCCTCGCGATTCTTGCGGTGGCCATCATGATCCTCGCTTTCCCGGGCAATCAACCGCTGCCCAAGCCGAAGCCGTCCGCTCAGCAGGAAAGAGGCGTCGCCCAGCGCGGCTGGTTCCAGGAAGCGCAGAGGGAAATGCACTAGCGTCGAGTTGCGCCGGCGCCGCTGATTCCGCATGACCGGGCGGATGCCGGTTCCAGTCGTTCCCCACTTCTCCGATGCGCTGGTGGTTCTCGATTTCTTCGGGATCGCGGTGTTCGCGGTGTCCGGCGCGTTGCTCGCGGCGGAGAAGCGACAGACGCTCGTTACCTTCATCTTCTTCGCGGTGGTCACCGGAGTCGGCGGCGGGACCCTGCGCGACCTGTTGATCGGCGCGCCGGTGTTCTGGGTGCGCAGCAATATAACGCTGCTGATCTGCATCGGCGCTGCGCTCGTTGTCTGGCTGGTCAGCTCCAAAAGGTTCAGCGCCAGGGCGCTTGACTGGTTCGACGCGGCCGGCCTTGCCGCTTATGCGACTTACGGCTCGGCCAAGGCGCTCGGCTACGGGGTTGCGCCGGTGCCGGCCTTCGCAATGGGAGTGCTGACCGCGTGCGTGGGCGGCATCGTGCGCGACGTTCTCGCTGGACAGCCATCGATCCTGATGCGGCCGGAACTCTATGTCACCGCCGCCGCGTTGGCCGCCGGTGTATTCGTCGGCCTCACGCTGGCCGGTTCGGCGATGTGGCCCGCCGCAGCCGCCGCGGCACTCCTGGGTTTCACCCTTCGCGGCCTGGCCATCGCTCGGGGGTGGTCACTCCCGGCCTATCGCGACACCTGACTGCGACCTCAGTCCCCTCTCTGTCAAAACCGGACCGACACGCCGGTATAAAGCTCGACGTCCGGAGTTTGACGGTTGAGGCCGAAATTGGCGCCGGCGTCGAGCTGCAAATCCTTGGTGACCAGATAGGCGATGGAACCGTCCGCCGAGACCTGCTTGCCGGTTCCGGTCGCATCCCAGTCCCACATTGCCCATATCTCGGCCGACAGGCTGAGCTTGTCGTTCACCTGCAGGCCGAGGTTCACCACCTGCTGCGTGGCGAGATGGCGCCCGTGGCCGTCCTGGTCCGCGAGCAGGTCCACCTCCGGATCGAGGGCTATGGTCAACGGGCTTTTCGGAATGGGCACCTGGATGGGCACCAGCAGCCCGCCCTCGACCTTCCCGTTGCCGAGCTGGTGGTTCGCGGTGGGGATTTTCACGAACGGGTCGAGCGCAATCTGCACCGGCGCGCCGTCCTTCGTCAGCTCATACTTCACCCGCACTAGGGTGTCGCCGAAGCTCGAATGATGCTCGTGCACGCCCCCACCGTGGACGTGTTCGGTCTCCAGCGGCGTGAGCCACAGCTCGAGGTCCGCGTTCCCGCTAATTCCATATTTGATGGC
>DASSIU010000039.1:0-4035 GCA_035691585.1 Sphingomicrobium sp.
CTGTTGCGCCAGTCCTGGCCCATGAGCAGCAGCATCGCCGAGATGAGGGTGCCGGCATGCCCGAGCCCGAGCCACCAGACGTAGAGATGGATCGCGAACGCCCAGTTGACCGGGATGTTGAGCCCCCAGATGCCGACTCCCCGGGCGAACAGCCAGGTAATGGAAGCGAGGAACAACGACAGCAGCGCGAGGCTCAGGATCAGAGCGATCAGCCACGGGATTCGGGCCGGCATCTGCAGCGGCACGCGCGCGACCTCGCGCGTGATCTCGCGAAAAGTC
This sequence comes from Sphingomicrobium sp., assembly GCA_035691585.1. GTDB lineage: Bacteria > Pseudomonadota > Alphaproteobacteria > Sphingomonadales > Sphingomonadaceae > Sphingomicrobium. The sequence goes on from DASSIU010000039.1 coordinate 280, forward strand.
TCGTTCAGCGGGAGTGCCGGCGTCTTACTCGCCATCCTCGCCCTCCACTGAAACGCGCGCGAGATAGGTGGTGCGCGGTCGTGTCCCCTGCTCCGCCAGCAACGCGTAATTGCGCGGGCTGTTGCGCTGCCTGGCGGCGGCACTGTCATGGTCAGCGAGGTTGCCGAAGGTGATCGCCTTGGCGGGGCAGGCCTGCTGGCAGGCGGTCGTCACCTCGCCCTCGCGAACCGAGCGGTTCTCGATATCGGCCGCGACCGTCGCCGCCTCGATCCGCTGGATGCAGTAGGTGCATTTCTCCATCACCCCGCGCCCGCGAACCGTCACGTCGGGGTTGCGCTGGGCTTCGGTCGGGCTCGGTGCGTCGGTCGTGTAGTCGAACCAGTTGAACCGCCGGACCTTGTAGGGGCAGTAGCTCGAGCAGGTCCGAGTCCCGATACAACGGTTATAGACCATCAGGTTCAGCCCCTCGGGGCTGTGAACCGTGGCGTGCACCGGACAGCCCATTTCGCACGGCGCCTGTTCGCAGTGCATGCACGGCACCGGTTCGAAGTGGGTCGCCGGCTCGTTGGGATCGCCGGCATAATAGCGGTCGACCCGAAGCCACGCCATTTCCCGGCCCTTGGCGACCTGTTCCTTGCCGACCACCGGCACGTTGTTCTCGGATTGGCAGGCGAGGACGCAGGCATTGCAGCCGATGCAGCGGTCGAGGTCGATCACCATGCCCCACGCGGGCTTTCCCTGCGGCCACTCGGGGTAGAAAGAGTCCCGATCGTTCTCACCCTCGCGTTTCGCTGACGGATGCTCCGGGGTGACCGTCCGAACGAGGTCGGCACCTTCCGCGTCCATCAGATGCTGGTCTTGTGTCGTCCCGAGGATCGCGTGGCCGCCGGCCGGCTTGACGGTGCCGATCGCGGTCCATGGGTTCGCGGCGCTACGCAGGCGGTAAGCATCGTAGCCGATGCCGGTGCCGACCCGGCCGCCGCGCGTCCGGCCATAGCCAAGGAACAGGGTGACGACCTGCTCCGGCTGGCCGGGGAGCACCCATGCCGGACCGGTCAGTGCGCGGCCACCGGTCTGGACTTGAAGCAAATCGCCGCTGTCGACGCGCATCCTGGCGGCAAGCGCCGGACTCACCGCGATGACATTCTCCCACGTCGTCTTGAACAGCGGCTTGGGCAATTCCTGCAGCCAACCGTTGTTGGCGAATGTGCCGTCACGGATCGTGGGGTCAGGGCGGATCACGATCTCGACCTCGCCGTCCTTCGGCAGGGGCGGTGCGGACCGCGCGACTTCCGCAGCAGGCGTCGCCTGGGCCGCCACCGCGGCCATTTCGACAACACCCGCCTTCAGTGCGTTGGCCCAGGCGGCATCGTCCCGGATCTGGGCCGCCCAGGTCTGGCGGACGAGATCTCGGCCAGACGGCACCTGCTCGGTGGTCAGCGCCGCGAGGATCTCGTGGACCGAGCGACTGTCGTACATCGGACGCACGACGGGCTGGATGATCGTCGCCATGCCATCGGGAGAGCGCGCATCGCTCCAGTCTTCGAGCGCGTGCGGCAGCGGCAGGTGCCAGTTACTGATCGCCGCCGTCTCGTCCACATGCGTGCCGGCGTGAACGCGAAGCGGCACCTTCCGATAAATCGATTCAAACGGAAGGTCGCCTGGCGCCTGGTACGCGGGGTTGGCGCCAAGCACGAACAAGGCGGACACGCGACGCGCTTCGATGTCTCGCATAAGGTCGAGAAAGCTCTCACCTGACTGCGGGACGAACCCGAGAGGCGCTGCAATATCGCAGGTGCGGCCGAGATTCCCGAGCCTCCGATTCACCTCCAGCGCCAGCCCGTGAAGCTCCGGCGGCGCATGAGCACCGACGGTGAACAGCGACCGTCCAGGCGAGGCGGCAAGCGCCTGCGCCGCATCTTTGCCCCAGGCAAGCTCGGAGGGGGTCAGCCGGACCTGGCCGCCTGACGCACCCACCCCTGCCGCGATCGCCCGAGCGAGCATCGGCAGCCGCGACGGGGGGATGCCCAGACGACGATCCGCCCGAGCCCCGGTCTGGGAAGGAGTGGTCTCGGCCATGAGCAGCCGGATCCTCTCGTCCCGTTCCGCCTCCCCGCGCCGCTCGCCCCACGCGCGGCCGTTGATCGCCTGCCACGGTCCCGGCCCAAGGAGATCGTCATCGAGACTGACGACCAGCGTGGCCTGATCCAGCTTCGGCCGCAGCTGTTGGGCAGTTTCACCCGAATAGCCGGACAAGGGATCGAACAGGTGAACCCGCGCCTGCGGAAGCGCTCCGCGGAGTTCGGCGATCTGCCGGAGTAGCGTCGGCGAGGTCGTCGGCCCGATCAGCAGCCGCAGTCCGGCGCCGTGATTGGCCCGCCACGTCGTCCGCCACCGGCCCAATTGCCCGTCGAAATCATCCCAGCTCGCAGGATGGTTCCCGACCAGCGGCGCCTGGCTCCGATCGGGATCATAGAGGTCCAGGATCGCGGCCTGCATGAACGGCGTGCTGCCTCCACGAAACGCGGGATGCTCGGGGTTGCCGTCGAGCTTGATCGGCCGTCCGCCCGAGGTGGTCGCCACTACCGGTTGAGCGTACCCGTCGATGAGAACCGCAGTCGCATAATGGTTGACCCGCCCTTCGAGCAGACCTTCGGGTCGATTGACGAACGGCACGACGTCATCCGAACGCACCGGCTTGCATGCGCTCATCCCCGCCAGTGCCAGCGATGCGCCCATCACTCGAAGCACCTCGCGGCGGTCGACGGTCCAAAGCTCGAACAGCGACGGGAATTCGGCCTTCAGCATCTCGCCGAAGGCGTCGCTTCGCTGATATTCCTCGAGCGAGCGCCAGAATCGCTTGCCGCTCATCGGTGGCAGGTTCCGCAGGAGGTGATCTCGGTCGGCGACTTGATATGATATTCGGCCATCAGTCTGCGACCGAGCGCCGCATGGTCGGGCGGCGGCTGCCACTCGAAATTATAAACCTGGTCGCGAGGCCTAAGGTGCGGCGCTGGATCGCGGTGGCAATCGAGGCAGAACTTCATTTCGAAAGCCTTGGCCCGATAGGTCAGCGGCATTCGGTCGATACGTCCATGACATTCGACGCAGGCGATCCCCTTGGCGATGTGGATGTCGTGTCGGAAGTAGACGTAGTCCGGGACCCGGGCGACGCGGTGCCAGTCGATCGGCCGGTTCTCCGCCAGGCTTTGACGCACAGGCGCCAGCATGTCGGCGTTGGTCCACAGCTGCGAGTGACAGGTCATGCAGACGTGGGTTGCCGGGAAACCGGCGTTGGCGTTGGTCTCGACGGTCGTATGGCAGTAGCGGCAATCGATCCCGTCTTCGCTGACATGATGCTTGTGGCTGAACGGAACCGGCTGCACCGGCGTGCGTGCCACGACATCCCAATATTGCGAGCGGGCGAAGGCAAAGGCGACGAGAAAGAAGCCGATCGCAACGACCAGCGCGCCGAGGGCGAGGGCGCGGAGCCAGCTATCCGCGGTGCGGGCGAAGATTTGCGGCACGAGCCCCTATCCGCCTGTTGCAGAGCCGACAACGCTCGGCGGACCAGATCGCACCAATAGCCCACTCCGGCTTGCCACTTCACCTTCCAGGCAAGAGCGCTATGGCAAGTTCGGCGTTCCCAGACTTGATTGCGGTCAACAGATCGAAGCTGCGGCTGGGCACAGGAACTCGAGGCGAGGCCGCAGTGTTTTGAAGGCACCCGCTGGAGTAAAATTCCGTGGCCAAGCG
>DASSIU010000040.1:0-9323 GCA_035691585.1 Sphingomicrobium sp.
GGACCTTCCCATGCTCACCTGACCGTCATGCCAGCGAAGGCTGGCATCCATGCCGGGGAAGTGCTGTGAGTGTTGGCGAATTGCAATTACATGGACCCCAGCCTTCGCTGGGGTGACGGGAGTGGGTTTGAAGCTGAATCCTGAAAACATCTCCCTCGACCAGCTGCGCCAGCTCTGGACGGGAGCCGAGGCTCGCCTCGACGATGCAGCGATGCAGCGCGTTGCGAGTTCCGCGGCCGCGGTCGAGCGCATCGTCGCAGGCGGTGAGACCGTCTACGGAGTCAACACCGGCTTTGGCATCCTTGCCAACACGCGCATTCCGGATGATCGGCTGGCGGAGCTCCAGACCAACCTCATCCTCTCGCACAGCGCTGGCCTCGGCGACCCGCTGCCGCGCCATGTCACCAGGCTGATGATTGTCCTGAAGCTTCTCGGCCTCGGTCGCGGCCATTCCGGTGTCCGGCCATTGGTGATCGAAGCGTTGCAGCGCCTGCTCGATGCGGACGCCATGCCGCTGATCCCCTCACAGGGAAGTGTCGGCGCGAGCGGAGACCTTGCGCCTCTGGCTCACCTCATCTCCGCGCTGATGGGCTACGGACGGATTTGCTGCGCCGGAGAAACAGTCGGCGCGGCCGCCGCGCTGGACCGCCTCGGTCTCAGTCCGTTGCAGCTCGGGCCGAAGGAAGGCCTCGCGCTCATCAACGGCACGCAGGCCAGTGCCGCGCTAGCGCTCGATGCCTTGTTCCAGGGCGAACGCGTGTTCGCTGCCGCAATCGCCGCCGGCGCGCTGTCGGTCGATGCGCTCAAGGGCTCGGCCAAGCCGTTCGACCCCCGGGTCTCCGAGTTGCGCGGCCAGCCTGGCCAGATCCGCGTGGCGGCGGCAATTCACGCTCTGCTGCAAGGCAGCGAAATCCTGACGAGCCATGTGAAATGCAGCCGGGTGCAGGACCCCTACAGCTTCCGTTGCCAGCCGCAGGTGATGGGCGCTTCGTTCGACCTGCTGCAGAATGCCGCGCGTACCCTGACCATCGAAGCAGGCGCGGTAACCGACAATCCCATTGTTTTCGCCGATGAGGACACCGCCATCTCCGGCGGCAACTTCCATGCGCAGCCGGTCGCCTTTGCTGCCGATACCATCGCCATGGCCCTTTGCGAGGTCGGGTCGATCTCGGAGCGGCGGGTCAGCGTGCTCGTCGACCCGAAGATGAGCGGCCTTCCCGCGTTCCTCACCCCGGATTCGGGCGTGAATTCCGGACTGATGATCCCGCAGGTCACCGCGGCGGCGCTGGTCAGTGAGAACAAGAGCCTCGCCTTCCCCGCCAGCGTGGATTCGATTCCGACGTCCGCCGGACAGGAAGACCATGTATCGATGGCACCGATCGCCGCGCGCAAGGCGGGGCAGATCGCGCGCAATGCGGCCGGCGTGATTGCTGTCGAGCTGATGGCCAGTGCGGAGGGCATCGATTACCACGCGCCGCTCAAGACTTCGCCTAAACTGCATGTCGTCCACGCAGCGGTGCGCGCGCTCTCGCCGCATTTTACGGCGGATCGGTACTGGGCCGACGAGATGAGCGCGCTTCAAAGCGCGGTGCTTGCCGGTGAGATTGGCGCCGAAGGAGTGGCGCTCAGCTGACTCGAGTCCAGCGCTGCTCCGAGCAAACCAACCCGAACAGAGCGCAGCCTTTGACCATCATCACGTCGGGGCCGAGCTGGCGCACCGTTGCCGAGCCGTGCATCTGGCGCTTGGGTTCGAACGCATCGCCCTTGTAGACTCCGTCGCCGGCGGGCCGGAGGTCGCTCAGCACCCGGATGCCGGGTACCGTTCCCTTCTCGTGGTTCCTAGCATTGGACCAGCTCACGGTGCCGCAATAGGCGCCGCCGCAGCGCGCCACGTTGACGATCACCGTGTGATGGGGGTTCGCCCAATGCCCTTCGATCGTCGCCGACAACGAGGCGTTCACGGGCACCGCGAGGCTCATCGCGACCAGGCCGGCTGTTGCAAGAATGCGGTTCATGGCAATTTTTATAATCCTGATTTGCGGCAAGAATCGGCCCTTGCGCTTGCCCGCAGATGAACCGGATCGGCCGATCGCTTCATGACAACGGCCCGTCGGCACGGGTCCATATCTGTGTCCGGCAGATGAGGCCCATGAGGCCGCAGCCGGTCAGCTTCATCCGGCCGTCGCCGATGAGTTGAAGCTTCGCCGAGACGTGGATGTTGTCATCGGGGACATATAGCGATCCCGCCCAGTGCCCCCGGGCGTATTTGAGGTTGGTGAGCACGGTCGTGCCGACGACGTTCGAGGTGTTCTTGGCGACTTCGCGCTGACCGCGGGCGGAAGCCCAGACCACTTTTCCGCAGAGCGTGTCGCCGCACGGGGCGATCTGGATGATCGCGCTTCCGATCGGGTTCTTCCAATAGCCTTCGACCGGCGTGGTGGCGCGTGGCTGCGCAACCGCCGATGCGGCAATGAACAGGGTGGTGAGTGCGACGGCCTTCATGTTCCTCCGCTAAGCTCTTGCGGAACATGGGTTAACGGCAAATGGCTGATTAATGAAAGTCGCGGCTTTTCGGGATTACCTCGACGTCGCGCGGGTGACGGTTCGGTGGTGGCCGTCCCCAACTTCCCTGCTGATCGGGTTTCTCGAGCTTCGACGGGAGCTGCCAGTCTTCGCTGAGGTGACGGAGCATGTGGCTGTGGTCCTCGAGCCGGCGGGCAACGACGTGAATCACCTCGCTATCCGGATCGCGCTGGACGATCCCGTGCACCGCCATCAGCCGCGCACCCATGACGATCTTGCGCTGCTTGCCGAACACGTCGGGCCAGATGACGAGGTTGGCGATTCCAGTCTCATCCTCAATGGTGATGAACACGACCCCCTTGGCGCTTCCCGGCCGCTGGCGGATCAGCACCAGGCCGGCGATCGACAGGTGCTTGCCGTCACGGATGGTCTTGAGCCGGTCGGCGGTGATGAATTTTTGGCTGGCGTAATGCTCGCGAAGGAAGCCCATCGGGTGCGCCTTCAGGCTGAGCCGGATGGTCTGATAATCATTCACGACATGCTCGGAGAGCGGCATGATCGGGAGCTGTGCCGGCTCGGATTCCATGCCTTCGTCGCGGGCTTCTGCATAAGCGAACAGCGGCAGGTCGGGCGCCTGCTTGAGCGCCCGCGAATCCCACAGCGCCGCGCGACGATCGAGGCCCATCGACCGGAACGCATCGGCAGCCGCCAGGCGCTGGATCGCGTGGACCGGCACGCCGCCGCGGCTGCGCAATTCCTCGACAGTGCGGTAAGGTCGCCGGGCGACGAGCCGGTCCGCTGCGTCCCGCTGCAGTCCGTCGATCTGACGCAGGCCGAGGCGGAGGGCCACGCGTGAGCCCTCCCCCTCGATGGGGGAGGGTTGGGAGGGGGTGGCTCCCGAGCCCCGCTCTACGTCCGCGATCATCCCACCCCTGCCCCTCCCCATCAAGGGGAGGGGTTCCATGGTGCAATCCCAATCGCTGCAATTCACGTCGATTTCGCGCACGTCGACGCCATGCTCACGCGCGTCGCGCACGATTTGCGCCGGCGCGTAGAAGCCCATCGGCTGCGAGTTGAGCAGCGCCGCCGCGAAAGCCGCCGGGTAGCGCCATTTGAGCCAGCTCGACACGTAGACGAGATGCGCGAAGCTCGCCGCGTGGCTCTCGGGAAAACCATATTCGCCGAAGCCCTTGATCTGGTCGAAGCAGCGCTGCGCGAAAGCCACGTCGTAACCGCGCTCGACCATCCGCCCGACCATCTTGTCCTGCAGGACTTCGATATTCCCCTTGGAGCGGAAGGTCGCCATCGCCTTGCGCAAGTGATTAGCCTCCTCGGAGCTGAACTTCGCTGCATCGAGGGCGATCTTCATCGCTTGCTCCTGGAAGATCGGGACTCCAAGCGTTCGTCCCAGGATCCGCTCGAGCTCGTCTGGCGGACCATGCTCGGGATTAGGGCAGGGGAAGGTGACCGGCTCCTTGCCCGAGCGGCGCTTGAGATAGGGATGCACCATGTCGCCCTGGATCGGTCCCGGACGGACGATCGCGACTTCGATCACCAGGTCATAGAAGCAATGCGGCTTGAGGCGCGGAAGCATGTTCATCTGCGCCCGGCTTTCGACTTGGAACACGCCGAGCGAGTCGCCGCGACACAGCATGTCATAGACCTCCGGGACTTCTTGCGGGACGGTCGCCAGCTCGAAGCGTTCGCCGTGATGTTGCTCGATGAGGTCGAAGCATTTGCGGATGCAGGTCAGCATGCCGAGCGCGAGCACGTCGATCTTGAGGATGCCGAGATCGTCGATGTCGTCCTTGTCCCATTCGATGAAGGTCCGGTCGTTCATCGCGCCGTTGCCGATCGGCACGGTCTCGGTCAGCGGTCGTTCGGTGAGGATGAACCCGCCGACGTGCTGCGACAGGTGGCGCGGCATGCCGACCAGCTGCTCGGCGAGCTTGATCGTTCGCTTGAGGTGAGGATCACTAAGGTCGAGCCCGGCGTCGTCCGCGCGCTCTTCCTCAAGCTCGGCGTCCATATGGCCCCAGATGGTCGAGGCGAGCGCGCCGCAGACATCCTCGCTGAGGCCCATCACCTTGCCGACCTCGCGGATCGCCGAGCGCGGGCGGTAGTGGATCACGGTTGCGGCGATCCCGGCTCGCTCGCGGCCGTATTTCTCATAAATGTGCTGGATCACTTCCTCGCGCCGCTCGTGCTCGAAGTCGACGTCGATGTCGGGCGGTTCGCGCCGCTCTTCGGAGATGAAGCGCTCGAACAACAGGTCGCCGGTCGACGGGTCGACCGCAGTGATTCCCAGGCAGTAGCAGACCGCGCTGTTCGCCGCCGATCCGCGACCCTGGCACAGGATCGGTGGGTCGAGCGAGCGCGCATAAGCGACGATGTCATGGACGGTCAGGAAATAACGCGCGAAATCGAGCTTCTCGATCAGCGGAAGCTCATAGTTGAGCTGCTTTAGTACCTTGTCCGGGATGCCGCCGGGCCAGCGCTCCCACGCTCCCTCCCAGGTCAGATGCTCGAGATGCTGCTGCGGAGTCCGTCCTTCAGGCACCGTCTCCTGCGGATATTCGTATCTGAGCTCGTCGAGGCTGAAATGGAGCGTGTCGGCGAACGAGCGCGTCGCGGCAATTGCGTGCGGCCAGCGGGCGAACAGCCGCGTCATCTCGGCCGGCGATTTCAGATGCCGTTCGGCGTTGGGGTTGAGCAGGTAACCCGCGGTCGCGATCGTCACTTTCTCGCGGATGCAGGTGGCGACGTCCTGCAGCGGCCGGCGGTCGGGCGCGTGGTAATGGACGTCGTTGGTCGCGAGGATCGTGCAGCCGTGCTTGCGCGCCAATCGGTCGAGCCGCTCGATCCGGGCAGCGTCATCGCCGCGATAAGACCAGCTCGCCGCCACATGGCCGAGTGACGTCAAGACGGCGCGAAGTCGGGGCAATTCCCGTTCAAAATCATCGAGCTGGTCGCTCGGCCAGGCGATGAAGGCGATGCCGTCAGCACAAGCCGCAACGTCGCTCAGCGTCAGCTCGCACTCGCCTTTCTCGGCGCGCATCTTGCCGAGGCTCAGCAGCCGCGACAGCCGGCCATAACCGTCGCGGTCGATCGGATAGGCAAGCAGGCTCGGAGCATCGCTGAGGTCGAGCCGGCAACCGATCAGCGGCCTCAACCCCGTTTCCTTGCACGCGCTGTGCATGCGTACGACGCCGGCGAGCGTGTTGCGGTCGGCGATGCCGATGGCGTCATAGCCGAGCAGCAGCGCCGACGTGACCAGCTCGTTGGCGTCAGACGCCCCGCGCAGGAACGAGAAGGGCGAGGTGACGCCAAGCTCGACATATTGCGATGGCGTCGCTGGGGGCGGCGGCATGTCCGCGCTCCGAACCAGCTTCAGCCGCGAGAATCCGACCTTCTCGGGCATCAGCCGAGCGCTTTCTTAGAAAAATTGTTCATCCGAACAGGCCATGGATGAACCAGTTGGGGAGCCCGCCCCGCCCGTCGCCGATCAGGCCCTCGCGGTAGATCCAGTAGCGGCGGCCTTGTGCATCCTCGACCCGATAATAATCGCGCAGCCGCGCCGACGAGGGCTGACGCCACCACTCAGGCGCGATCCGCTCCGGTCCCTCGACCCGGGCGATGTCATGCACCGCCCGCCGCCACATGAACCGCCGCGGCATGCCTTCAGGAGTGGCGTAGATGACGTCGATCGCCTCGGGCCGGTCGAGGAGCTTTTGCGGTCTCTTCCCCTCCCCTGCAGGGGAGGGGCGTAGGGGTGGGGTGCTTCCGAAGGGGCTCAATGCCCGTGAGGAAGCTCCTGAAGCGGCATCGAGCCGCTTCATTCGCCACCCACCCCTTTTCCCCTCCCTTGCAAGGGAGGGGAGGTGGATCGCCGCCACCCACGCGCTCGACCGTTCGGGCAAATGGCTCTCGTCTGCCTGCGGCCGGCGCACCGCTGTCGGTCCGAGCTTCACCGTCAGCCGGTCGACCAGTCGCGCCAGCTCGCGTGTCCCGCAGGGCTCCTCGACCAGGCTGTCCTGCGCGGCGTCCAGTTCCTCTGTCCACTCCGCCTGGAGGGCGAAAGCGTCGAAGCCGAACTCCGGATTGAGCGTGGCCGCCTTGTCGGCGAGCAAGCGTAGAAGATGCTTCGGCTCGCGGCTGGCGATGCTGGTCGCGACCGATGCGACCGTGGTGCTGCCGTCGACTCGATAGCCGATGAGCGCCAGGCGACGAGCGCCCAAATGCCGCTCCTGAAGTTCGCGGACGAGCAAGGGGACGAGCCGCTCGAGCGCCTGCGACGCCGCTTCGGGATGGGTAGCTGGTTCCTCCAGCCGAAGCGACGCGCGGGGCGGCGGCTCGGATGGCGCGGCGGTCAGCGGCTCGGGCTTGCGGCCGAGCGCCCGGTCGAGCGCATCGACGACATTCTCCCCACCGCGAAACCGCCGCGCCAGCGCAAGCCGCGGCACGCTCATCAGCGCGCCGATGCTTTTGAGGCCGAGCCGCTCGAGCGTTCGGACGGTATCCGGATCGAGGCGCAGTGCAGAGACGTGGAGAGGGGCCAAATCTCTCTCTCCTTGAGTGAGCGGGCGACTCGGTGGAGAGGGGGTAAAGCGCGTCAGCGCCCACGCCGCTGCGGCAGTCGGGGCAATCGCCATGCGTGCCGTGAAGCCGAGCTTCGCAAATCGCGCACGAACGTCGCGAACCAAGCCTCCTTCGCCACCGAACAGATGCGTGACGCCGGTGATGTCGAGCCGCAGGCCGTCCGAGCCATCCACTTCGACCAGCGGCGACCAGCGACCGGCCCATTGGGCGAACCGCTGCATCAGCGCGGCATCGCCATTTGGATCGGCGGGAACGGCGATCAGTGTCGGATCGAGCGCCCGGGCATCGGTCAATCGCGCGCCAGGCTGAGCGCCGCGTTCGGCGGCGGATTTCGTGACCGCGTGGATGATCAGCCCGTGCGTTCCCTCGACGGTGAGGACGACAGCGCTGTCAGGCGGACAATCGCTGCCTTTCGTCCAGCGCTCGATCGCGAGATTCGGAAACCAGATGGAAGCGATCCTCCTCCCGGTCATGGGCGATGCTCCAGCGGCCGGGCGGATGTCCGCGCACGCGGAAGAGCTCGGCATCCCATGCCGGCATTCCCGGTGCGCGTGGATCGAGCTCGTTCTCCAATGACGATGCGCTCGCGACTCGCCAGCGCATTCGAGCGCCGCTTAAATTGGCGTGGCCGCCGAGCCGCACCAGCCAACAGGGCGTGCCGCTGCGCTCCGATGCAACCGCGAGGCGCCGGGTCGCGGTGAAGTCGAGCGCCTTGGGATCGCCCCAAAGCTCGCCGATGACGGCGGAGAGGGAGGAGCATCTTACCCCCTCCTCCATCGCCCACAGCGCATCGCGCGCGTCGCGCGCCTCGACATGGACGAGGTTTTGCGTGGGCAAGCCTGGCGGGTGGACCCGCCCGCTTTCGAGGATCGCCATCCGCTCCTGCACCCAGAGGAGCGGCTTCGAAGTGTCGATCTGCGCCAGCAGGAACCCCGCCCAGCCGCCGTCCCGCGGGTGCGCGGCGAAAATCTCGGAGAGGGTGGGATTGGCCGGTTGGGGCAACTTCCAGTACCCCTGCGAAGGCAGGGGTCCAGTCCGATTGGAGGATTGAGCGCTGCCGCGCGTCTGGGCTCCTGCCTTCGCAGGAGCACAGCCATCAGCCGGTCCGGAGCGCGCGGAGACGGCTCCGCCGGCGACCAGAGACAAGCCTCTTGCCACACGACTCACAACGTTTTTGTTCTACTTTTGTTCTTGTCTTGTGAATCGGGGCCGGGAGTCAATCCTGCGACTCGGCCGCCACGTTCTGCTCGATGAGAAAGCGCTCGATCTCTCGGACAACCTGCTTCGCCGCCGTGCGCGACACTCCAAACGCCATGTGCGTGCAGTCGAGCTCGACTGCCTTGTCGCGCTCGGCGTCCAGTCCGCGCGCGGCACGAGGCGCGATCAACCCGTCCTTCCGCGACCACAAGGCTAGCTGGGGTACCGGCGGCTTGTCGGTGATCCGCGGCAGCGGCGGCCGGTCGACCTTGTGCCCCGCAACCCGCTCATAGAGGCGCCAGACATTGTTCTGCTTCGGGTCGCCCGAAAAAGGCGAGCCCAACGTCACCACCGCCCGGATCCGATCGGGCGCCGCCCGCGCGAGCTCGCGCGCGAACAGGCCGCCAAGACTCCAGCCGACGACCAGCACTTTCTCGTGCCCCGAAATTCGATCGAGACGCCGCTTCAGTAGCTCGACCGTGTTCGCTCGAGCGCCCCAGTTGACCCCCATCTCCCACCCGTGAACGCGCCATCCCGCTTCAGCCAGCGCGCAACGAAGCGCCATGGTCGTCCGGTCATGGGCAACGAATCCCGGGATCACCAGTGCGGGCGGCCCATCGGCAGATCCAAGCGGCCCGGTCGAACCGAACGCCCGCCACATTCTCGGCAACAGCCAGGCCGCTTCGCCGAGGCGCAGCCGGAGGGATGGCGGACGATCGTCGCCTTCCCACTTCACGCTAGAGGAACTCGCGGCCCATCAACTGCTGAATCGCCTTCGGAAGCCGCACGCGGCCGTCGGAAGTTTGGTGATTCTCGAGCAGCGGGACGAGAATCCGCGGGCTCGCCAGCGCAGTGTTGTTGAGCGTGTGCGCGAACCGCACCTTGCCGTCGGCGCCACGATAACGAATGTTCGCCCGGCGCGCCTGCCAGTCGTGCAGCGTCGAGCAGCTGTGGGTTTCCCGATACTTGCCGAGGCTCGGCACCCAGCTTTCGATGTCGTTCAT
>DASSIU010000041.1:0-4000 GCA_035691585.1 Sphingomicrobium sp.
GCTAGCGATCTCGCTGTCGTGATGATGGACGAGAAAACAGACGGGTGCGCCTCGCTTCAGCACGCGCGCCAGCTCCGCGGCCGTCTGGTGAATGTCGCCATATTCGATCCCGAATTGGCTGACAGCCGCATCGAAGCTCCCATCCTCGAAAGGAAGCGCCTCCATCCGCACCGACGAGAGCAGCGTCAGCGCCGGCTCGCTCTGGCTCGGGACCTTGGCGAAATCGACCCCGACGACGCTGATATCGCTGCGGCAACCGATCAGGCTTAGGCCGACTACTCCGGCACCGCACCCGAGGTCGATGACGCGGGCCCTCTCGGGCAGACCAGCCGCGAATTGAGCCCACTCGCGTTCGAGCACGCCCAAGAGGTCGCTCGTGATCAGGCATGTCTTCCCCACACCCTGGTCTTCCCAGAAGAATGACCACGCCCGAGAACCTTCAGAAAGGCTCATTGGCCGGGTGATGAACCTGGGAACACCATTGTCAAGTTGAGTGGCCGGCGGCAGTGCGCTGGTTCTATCGACGGCCGCCGAACGAAACCCGCGGCTGTCCGTTTCGGCACAGAGTCCGTCGGGAGAGCCAACATGAAATCGAGACTGGTGATAGTGTCGGCGCTGCTCGCCATCGGCGCGGCACCTCCGCCGATGCATGTGAACATCCAGCGCATGTCGGACATCACGCGCGTGCTCGCGTCGGATTCATTCCAGGGGCGCGCTCCGGGCACTCCGGGCGAGGACAAGACGATCCCCTACCTGATCGAGCAGTTCAAGGCGGCGGGGCTGGAGCCCGCGGGCGAGAACGGCGGGTGGACGCAGGAAGTGCCGATGATCCACACCCAGCTCAAGGCGCCCGTCGACGTATCGGTGAGCCAGGCCGGACAGGTGATCCCGCTCAAGTTTCCCGACGACATCTATCTCGGCACGGTCCGGCCGGTCGATCGAGTGGCGATCGCCAACGCACCGATGGTGTTCGTCGGCTATGGCGTGACGGCGCCGGAGCGCGGCTGGGACGACTTCAAGGGCGTCGACCTCCACGGCAAGGTGGCGGTGATGCTGGTCAACGACCCCGACTTCGAAGCCGCACCGGGCGAGCCGGTTGCCGGCAAGTTCGGCGGCAAGACCATGACCTATTACGGCCGCTGGACCTACAAATATGAGGAAGCGGCGCGGCGCGGCGCGATCGCTGCGCTGGTCGTGCACGAGACCGACGCCGCCGGCTATCCATGGAACGTCGTCAAGAGCCCGGCGGGCGAGAGCTACAGCATCGCCCTTCCCCCTGATGCGCCTCAGCCCGTGCTGCTGCAGGGCTGGATCCAGCAACCGGTCGCGGCGGCGCTGCTGAAGCGGGCGGGATACGACTACGACGCGGTCAAACGGCAGGCCCGGACAGCGGCGTTCACGCCGATCGACCTCAAGGCGACATTGTCGGCGGACATCCCCGTCACCGTTTCCCGGATTACCAGCCATAATGTGCTCGGCAAGCTGACCGGCTCCACGCATCCCGACGAGGCGGTCAGCTATGGCGGACATTGGGACGCGTACGGGGTCGGTCCGCCCGACGCGCACGGCCTGACGATCCGGCCGGGTGCCGCCGACGATGCGCTGGGGCTCGCCGCGATGCTCGAGGACGCGCGGCTGTTCGCCCACGGACCGCGCCCGCAGCGGACGCTCCTGTTCGCGGCGTGGACCGGCGAGGAGCGCGGACTGCTAGGTTCAGAATATTATGCGGAGCACCCGCTCTTCCCGATGGAAAAGACGGTCGCGAACCTGACCTTCGACACGCTGCAGTGGAACGGGCCGGTGAAGGACGCCGTCCTGGTGGGCAAAGGGCAGAGCAGCGACATGGAGTCGCTGTTCGCCGATGCCGCGAAGGCGCAGGGCCGGTACGTCACCGACGAAAACCACCCCGAGCGCGGCCTGTTCTATCGCGCCGACCATTTCTCCTTCGCCAAGCGCGGGGTTCCGGTATTGCTCAACATGGCGCTCGCCGGAGCCTACGACATGGTCGACGGCGGGCGGCCGGCGGGGGAGAAGTGGCTGAGCGCGTTCACCACCAACTGCTACCACCAGACCTGCGATGCCTGGGCGCCGACCTGGAACCTGCGCGGAGCGGCGCAGGAAGCAGAGCTGTTCTACGCCATCGGGGATCGGCTGGCGAACAGCCGCGAATGGCCGCAGTGGAACGCGTCGTCCGAGTTCGCGAAGGTGCGGGCGGTCAGCAATGGGGCTCGCGCAGGCGGGCCCCGGCACGGGGAGCGCGGCGAATAAGATTGTCACGCTTCGTGCTGACACGGGAATAATAGGGGGCTAGCGCGGGTCGGTGCCCCGAATGAATCGCTTTCCTGCATTCCCGCGCTCGGTCGCCGCAGCGCTGCTTGCACTGCTGCTTGGACTGCGCCTTCTTAGTCCGCCCGGATTCATGCCGTCGTTCGAGCATGGCACGGTGACGATCGTCGCCTGTCCCGATGCCGAGGTCGCATCGGCGCCGATGGCGCATCATCACCATGGCGACAATCACAAGCTCCACCAGATCTGTCCGTACGCCGCGGGTGCATCGCCCGTCGCGACGAATCATCTTGCGGAACCCGGCCCATCGATTTCGTTCGAGCAATCGCGACCGAACGCACAACCGCTCGAGTCGCTTAGCCGCCAGCGCGCGCGTGAGCGGCCACCCTTACGCGGACCTCCCCTGACCGCCTGAACCGAATTCGTCAGTTCAGTGAATGTCCGCGAGTGCGGATCATGGGAAGTCGAAAACATCATGAAACCAGTCATTCCGAACGCGGCGCTTGGCGCCGTCGTTCTATCATCTGTCATCGGAATTTCCTCGTCGGCGGCCGCCCACGGAGTCGTGGGCGAGAGATTCTTTCCTGCGACGATCACCTCCGACGACCCGTTCGCCGCGGACGAGCTCGCACTGCCGACGATCACGTCCTTCGATCACCAAACCGATGTCGATTTCGACTATTCGAAGACGATTCTTCCCGGATTTGCGATTGGCCTGGGCATCGGGCACGTGAATGCCAAGGTTCCCGGGGGGCCTCGCGAAAGCGGCTTCGGCAACCTGGAGCTTTCCTCCGCGCTCGAAGTCTACCGCAGCTCCGAACACGAATTCATCCTGACGACGGGCCTCGACTGGGAAGTCGGAGGGACCGGAAGCAAGACGGTCGCCGAGCGGACCTCGACCTTCACCCCGACAGTCAAGTTCGGCAAAGGCTTCGGCGATCTACCCGATAGCCTCCGGTACCTGCGTCCAATGGCGATCACCGGAACGGTCGGTTACCTGATCCCAGGCGCCAGTGAGGAGCCGAAGTCGATCGAATGGGCCGGCGCAATCGAATACAGCCTGCTCTATCTGCAGAACAATGTGCGGGACCAAGGCTTCGCCAACTTCGTATCGCACCTGACGCCGGTCGTTGAGATGCGGTTCTCGTCGCCGACTTCGACGGGCAATGGCGGGACGACAGGCACGATCAATCCGGGGCTGATCTGGTCGGGACAATATCTCCAGCTTGCCGCGGAAGCGGTCGTGCCGGTGAATCACGCGAGCGGTCACGGATTGGGGTTCATCGCCCAGCTACACTTCTACATTGACGACATATTTCCGCATTCGCTCGGCAGGCCGATCTTCGGGGGTGGCAAATGACCCGGCATATCTTTCTCGCTTGCGCCGCCCTCGCATGTTTCGCGACACCCGCTTTCGGGCATGCGTTTCTCCAGCATGCGGAGCCAGGCGCCGGAGCGAGGCTCGCGGTTGCTCCGAAGCGAATAGCACTCGCCTTTTCGGAGCGGCTCGAACCGGTGTTCAGCGGCGTGAGCGTCACCGACATGTCCGGCCACGGTGTCGAGGCCGGCACTGCGCAGGTCCGTGGAAACACGATGATTGTGCTGCTTCGGCCGCTCGCGCCTGGCAACTACCGAGTGACCTGGCGCGCGGTTTCGGTCGACACCCATCGCACCGAGGGCGCGTACAGCTTCACGGTAAGGCCGTGATTGCGCT
>DASSIU010000042.1:0-3077 GCA_035691585.1 Sphingomicrobium sp.
GACAGCCAGGAGGGCATCCGCCTTGATATAGCCCCGTGGCGTCGCCCCGCCCCATATACCGCGCCGACCGAGTCGAAGGCGTCGGGTCTCTACATGATCTGCACGCTGTCCAAGCAGCATGCCGAGCAGCGCGGGTTCAACGATGCCCTGATGTTCGACTGGCGCGGCCGCGTGGCCGAGGCGACGGGTGCCAACGTGTTCTTCGTTCGTGACAACGAGCTGCATACGCCGACCCCCGACTGTTTCCTCGACGGGATCACCCGCCGAACCGTGATGGACCTGGCGGACCGACGTGGGGTCGCGGTGAAGGAGCGGGCGATTTGGCCGGAGGAGCTCGATACCTTCGAGCAGATGTTCCTCACCGGTACAGCGGTCGAGGTTACGCCGGTGAAATCAGCCGGCCCCTGGAATTTCGAGGTCGGTGAGCTGACTCGAAAGCTCGCCAGGGATTACGACGATCTGGTGCACGGACGCATCCCTAACGACTAGCTTCTTGGTCCGAGTTTCGAAGGGTCGTCGACGTCCCGGATGCCGCGCGCATCGATGTCGGCAAGCAACTGCTTCAGCCAGTCGCGGTCCATCCGTCGCTGCCGGTCGAGATGGCGGATCAGGTGATCGCCTCCAGTTGACAGGACGGGAGTCAACTCCTTCCTGATCGGCCCGAGTTTCCCGACGAGTTCGTCAAGGCGCGCGATGCGCTTGCGGAGCGCCTCCACGACGAATGTCGGGTCCGCGAGATGCAGGAACAGCAGCGCGCCATAGAACGTCTGGGAAACTGGCCCATCGCGCTCAAGCTGGTCGTGCAGTCCTCGCCGGAACTCGGCTCGCCCCCGATCGGTGATTCGGTAAATGGTTCGCATGCCGCCGCGGGCGACGCGCTCGTGCGCGACAGCTTCAATTAGCTTCTCCCGCTCGAGCTTCCGGACCGCGTAATAGAGCGTGCCGACGTCCACATCGATGTAGCATTCGACCATCGCCGCCTGGAGCCGGCGCTTGATCTCATAGGGGTGGAAGTCGCCGCGGTGCAGCGCGCCAAGGATAAGGAGTCTTGCGTCCATAGCTCAATTAAACTAATATGATTCGAGTAATCAAGAGGAGAGATGAGCGATGTGGCGGATGGTCGCGAGCATTGTTGCCGGGTTGGCCGCATGGGTCGTGGTCGTCACCATCCTCAATTTTGGTCTGCGTGCCGCGATCCCCGACTATCGCGCTGCCGAAGCCACGCTGCAGTTCACCCTGGCAATGAAAATCGGCCGGCTGATCGAAGCGGCCATGACGTCGCTCGCTGCCGGAGCCGTGATCGGGTGGATCGATCCGTCAAGGAGATGGACCCCATGGCTCGTCGGAGCGATCGTGCTCGCGGCCTTCCTCCCCGTCCATGTCAAGCTCTGGAATAGCTTCCCGGCCTGGTATCACCTGTCTTTCCTGGTGCCGCTGGTCCCACTCCTGGTGATCGGCGCTGCATTGGTTCGAGGTTCCGGCAGCCGGCAACCGCTAACGGCCAGCTGAGATTCAACCGCCGAGCGGCTCCTCGCCGCGACTTCCCTTGGCGCAAGCCTTGGCTATAAGCGCCCGCTCTCCCGCACATAAGCGGATGCGCCTGCTGGGGCGTCGCCAAGTGGTAAGGCACCGGTTTTTGGTACCGGCATTCGCAGGTTCGAATCCTGCCGCCCCAGCCAGATCCCGCAATGTGATTTTGGAATATCTCGATCCGTGGGCATCTCGCGCAGAGGTCGGCAGCGCGAACGGTCCCGCAATGGGACTCTTCGGAGGGTCCACTCACGACAGAGCCGCGTTAATGCGCTAAATTCTGCTCTGGCGGAAAATTCGCTGGAAACTTCGGGCTTTCCGGCAGTTGAACGCCGCGCGCGGAGAGTGCCTGAGCCCGAACTCGAACGTGGGGGCACTGGGTTAGAGAGGTCGAATGATGACGACATTTACGGGTACCCCTGGGACCGACATTATCAGCGGTACGGATGGCGACGATACCATCTCCGGTCTCGGCGGCGACGATAGTCTGAGCGGCCTTGGTGGCAACGATACGATCGACGGTGGGCCGGGCAATGACACCATCTCCGGCGGTGCCGGAATTGACACTCTCACTGGCGGCACCGGCGCCGATACGTTTGTGGACACTGGCGCTAACCTCAACGGCGACACGATCACTGATTTCTCGCCGGGCGATCGCATTCAGATTACGGATTTGCCCTTGGCATCCGCGAATATTCAGATCGCGGGTAATACGATCACGTTTGGCAGCGGAGCGACCGCTGGGACAATCAATATTGGGAATGGAATTTCGGGCGGCCGGTTCGTGTTGCGTGCGATCGGCACAACGGGCGCCGAGATTCGGTTCCAACAAGATGCCCACAACGACTTCAACGGCGATGGCCGGAGCGACATCCTGTGGCGTGCGGACGATGGGACGGTCACCGACTGGCTGGGTCAGTCGAACGGTTCGTTCTCCGGCAATGGGGCGATCTTTAACACCAATATCTCAAGCAACTGGCATATCGCAGGGACCGGTGATTTCAATGGCGATGGCCGGGTCGACATCTTGTGGCGGGCGGATGACGGCACCGTCACCGATTGGCTCGGGCAGCAAAATGGTGGCTTTGCGGGCAACGGCACCAACTTCAGTACAAATATCTCGAGCAACTGGCACATCGCGGGCACTGGCGATTTCAATGGCGATGGGAAGACTGACATCTTGTGGCGCGCCGACGATGGCACCGTGACCGACTGGCTGGGTCAGTCGAACGGGACCTTTGCCGGCAACGGCGCCAACTTCAGTACCAATATCTCGAGCAACTGGCATATCGTCGGCACCGGTGACTTCAATGGCGACGGGGTCGACGACATCTTGTGGCGAGCGGATGACGGCACCGTCACCGATTGGCTGGGCCAGCCCGATGGTAGCTTCGCCGGCAACGGCGCGGTCTTCAATACGAACATTTCGAGCAACTGGCACGTTATCGGGACGGGCGACTTCAACGGTGATGGGAAGATCGACATTCTGTGGCGCGCCGACGACGGCACCGTGACTGACTGGCTAGGTCAGTCGAACGGTTCCTTTT
>DASSIU010000043.1:0-4277 GCA_035691585.1 Sphingomicrobium sp.
GTGAAGAAGACGATCCCGACGGCATAGAGCAACTCGTAAGCCGTCGAACCGTGCTGCAGGAATGTGCTGATGGTGATCAGCCAGTCGCTGGCGCCGCCGCCGGCTTCCGCGCGGTTTCCCGCCCATTGCAGCACCGTCAGCGGCATGAGCAGCAGCGACGAAGCGAAGATCGGCGGGATCACGCCCGCGGTGTTGAGCTTGATCGGCAGGTGCGAGCGCTCCTGCTGCATCCCGCGCGCGGTCTGGCGCTTGGGATACTGGATCAGAACCCGTCGCTGGGCGCGCTCCATGAAACAGATGAACAGGATCAGCACGATCGTCAGGATGACGATGCCGAAGACCAGCAGCCCGTTCAGCGAGCCGGTTCGGCTTCCCTCCAGAAGCTGGCCGACGGCCTGCGGAAGCCGCGCGACGATGCCGGCCATGATGATCAGGGAAACACCGTTGCCAATGCCGCGGCTGGTGATCTGCTCACCGATCCACATCAGGAATAGGGTGCCCCCGACGAGGCTGACGGTGCCCGCGATTTCGAACAGCATGCCGGGCTGGACGACCGCGCTGATGCCCTGTCGGATCGATTGCGATTCCAGGCCGCGCACCGCCAGCAGGCCCTGGACAAGGGTGATCGCGACCGTCAGGTAACGCGTATATTGGTTGAGCTTCTTGCGCCCGGTCTCGCCCTCCTTCCGAAGCGCCTGCCACGGACCGTAGAGGGTTGCACCGAGCTGGATGACGATCGACGCGGTGATGTACGGCATGACGCCGAGCGCGACGATCGAGAAGCGCGATAGTGCGCCGCCCGAGAAAGTGTTGAAGACGTCGAGGATCCCACCGCTCTGCGTCTGGTAGAGTGCGTTCATCGCCACCGGATCGATGCCCGGCACCGGAACGAACGAAAGCAGGCGGAAGAGGATCAGCGCGCCGATCGTGAACCACAGCCTTTTCTTGAGCTCGGTCGCCTTCTGGAAGTTGGCGAGCGAAATGCTGGAGGCGAGATGTTCGGCTGCGGATGCCATCGACTTAGAATTCCCCGGAAAAACGAACGGCGGCGATTAGGCTCTTAAGCCTCCCCGCCGCCGATATAGTGGCTCTGGGCCGCTTGTCTAAGGCCCCTCAGGCCTTGGCCGCAGCCGCCCTGTCGGCGAGCCGAGCCTCACGAACCTTGCCCTTCTTGGCGGCGGCCAGCTCGGCCGGGTCCTTGCGCTCGATCAGTTCGATCGAACCGCCCGCCTTCTCGACTGCTTCCCGCGCGCCCCTCGACACGCCGTCAACCTTGAACGCGAGCTTCGACTTCAGTTCGCCTTTTCCGAGCAGGCGGACGCCGTCCTTGCCGCCGCGTGCCAGGCCTGCGCCCTTGAGGGCGGCATGGTCGAGAATGCCCTTCGCCTCGAGCTTGCCCGCGTCGATCGCCTTCTGGATCGCACCGATGTTCACCTCGGCATAGTCCTTGGCGAAGATGTTGTTGAAGCCGCGCTTCGGCAGCCGCATGTGGAGCGGCATCTGACCGCCCTCGAAGCCATTGATGCTGACGCCCGACCGCGCCTTGGCGCCCTTCTGGCCGCGGCCGGCGGTCTTGCCGAGCCCCGAGCCGATGCCGCGGCCGACCCGAACGCGCGACTGACGCGCGCCCTTGTTATCCTTGATTTGATTGAGCTTCATGTTCGTGCACTCGCTTTCGCTGTTGTCGCGCATGTCCCGAAGGGGACGGTTGGGTTAAGCGTTCTCGACGCTCACCAGATGCTGGACCTTGCGGACCTGGCCGAGCACTTCAGGGGTGCCCTCGACCTCTATGGTCCGGTGCAGCTTGTTGAGGCCGAGACCGACGAGCGTCGCCCGCTGCGTCTTATCGCGGCGGATCGGCGATCCGGTCTGGGTGATCTTGATCTTCGCCATGACGCTTACTCCACCACCGCTTCGGCCTGGGCGTCGGCCTCGGCCGCATTCGCGCCCCCGCGGCCGAGCAGGTCAGCGACCTTCTTGCCGCGGCGCTGCGCCACCGAACGCGGGCTCGTCTGCTCCTTGAGCGCCTCGAAGGTCGCGCGGATCATATTGTAGGGGTTGGATGTACCGACTGACTTGGTGACCACATCGGCAACACCGAGGCTCTCGAAGATCGCACGCATCGGACCGCCGGCGATGATTCCGGTACCCGCCGGAGCGGTGCGGATCGTCACCCGGCCAGCGCCGAAATGACCGAGCCCGTCGTGATGGAGCGTACGGCCGTCGCGCAGCGGAACGCGGATCATCGCCTTCTTCGCCGCGGCGGTCGCCTTGCTAATCGCCTCCGGCACCTCGCGCGCCTTGCCATGGCCGAAGCCGGCCCGGCCCTTGCCGTCACCGACGACCACGAGCGCCGCGAAGCCGAAGCGCTTGCCGCCCTTCACGGTCTTGGAGACGCGGTTGATATGGACGAGCTTCTCGATCAGCTCCTCGCCGCCGTCATCGTCGCCCCCGCGGTTGCCGCGACGGTCGTCACGACGGCCACGGCCACCACCGCGATCGCCGCCGCCGCGTCCACGGCCGCCGCCGCGTCCGCCGCGCGGACCACGGCCGTGCGGTTGCTGCGGCTGTTGTTGCGGCTGCTGCTCCTCCGCTGCTGGAGCGGCCTCGGCGGGCGTCTCGGCGACTTCGGGGGTTTCAGTCTCTTGCACCATTTAAAACTCCAGTCCGCCTTCGCGGGCAGCGTCAGCGAGGGCCTTCACCCGACCATGGAACAGGAAGCCGCCACGGTCGAACACGACCCTCGAGACACCTGCCTTCTTGGCGCGCTCGGCAATCGTCTTGCCGACTGCCGCGGCGCTGTCCTTGGTCGCGCCGGTCTTGGCCTTGAGATCCTTGTCCAGGCTCGAAGCAGAAGCGAGCGTCATGCCCGCCGCATCGTCAATGACCTGAGCATAGATGTGACGGCCCGAGCGGTGAACCGAAAGCCGCGGCTTGCCGGACGAGCGCGCACGGAGCGAGCTGCGCACGCGACGGCGGCGGCGGTCGAAAAGGGAGAGTTTCGCCATGGCTACTTCTTCTTGCCTTCTTTGCGGAAGATGTACTCGCCGCGGTACTTGATGCCCTTGCCCTTGTACGGCTCCGGCTTGCGCCAGCGGCGGATCTCGGCCGCGACCTGGCCGACCTTCTGTTTGTCGATGCCACTGATCTCGACCGTATTCTGATCGGGAGTCTTCACATCAATGCCTTCGGGCAGCTTGTAATTGACGTCGTGGCTGTAACCGAGCTGCAGTCGCAGGTTCTTGCCCTGGGCCTGCGCACGATAGCCGACGCCGGTGATCTCGAGCACCTTGGTGAAGCCCTCGGTCACTCCGGTGACGAGATTCTGCACGTTGGTCCGGGTCATGCCCCACGCGGCGCGGTTGCGCTGCGCGTCGGTCAGCGGAGTGACTCGAATCTCGCCCTCGCCAACCTCATATTTCACGAGGTCGTCGAGCAACTGCATCGAAAGTGTGCCCTTCGGCCCCTTGACGGTGAGGGTTTGGCCCTCGACCGCGGCAGTGACGCCGGCAGGCATCGCAACAGGTTTCTTGCCAATGCGGGACATCAGAACACCTCCGCCAGCACTTCGCCGCCGACGTTCTGGTCGCGCGCTTCAGCATCCGAGAGCACGCCGCGCGGGGTCGACACGATGATTGTGCCGAGGCCGTTGCGGATGCGCGGAAGCTCGCGCGCGGCCGAATAGACACGCCGGCCGGGCTTGGACACTCGGGCCAGATGCTGGATCGCGGGCTGGCCCTCGAAATATTTGAGCTCGATGCGCAGGCCCTTCTGGCCCGCGAGCACCTCTTCCGAGTAGCCGCGAATATAGCCTTCGCGCTGAAGCACATCGAGTACCCGCGTGCGCAGCTTCGAGGCCGGCGTGAGAACGCTGTCCTTCCGCGCTTGCTGGCCGTTGCGGATGCGGGTGAGTAGATCACCCAGGGGATCGGTCATTGCCATCTTGGTACCCTTACCAGCTCGACTTGATCACGCCGGGAATCAGGCCCTTGTTGGCCAATTCCCGAAGCATGATCCGCGACAGGCGGAACTTGCGGTAATAAGCCCGCGACCGGCCGGTCAGCTCGCAGCGGTTGCGAACCCGTGTGGGGTTCCCGTTGCGCGGCAGCTCGGCCATCTTCAGGCGCGCGATCAGACGCTCGGTCTCGTCCTTCGACTCATCGTCCGCGATCGCCTTCAGCTTCGCGTACTTGGCCGCATTCTGCGCCACGAGCTTCTTGCGCCGCTCGTTCTTGTTGATCGAACTCAGTTTCGCCATGACTTAAGTTCTTCTCCTA
>DASSIU010000044.1:0-10636 GCA_035691585.1 Sphingomicrobium sp.
GCTATGGGAGCCTGCAACGCGCGAGCACGTTATTCGCTTCTGGCAAAACGCGATATTGCAGAGCATACAAGCCCCATGGCGAGAATCCTCCTGGCCGAAGACGATACGTCGATGCGCGAATATCTGCAGCGGGCGCTGCAGCGGGTCGGCTACGAGGTCGAAGCGGTTGGCTGTGGGACCGAGGCGATGCCGCTGCTCGAGACCGAGCATTTCGACCTGCTGCTGACCGACATCGTCATGCCCGAGATGGACGGCATCGAACTTGCCCAGAAGGCAAGCGCGATCGATCCAGCGATCCGAGTCATGTTCATCACTGGTTTCGCGGCAGTCGCGCTGCAGGGCGGCCGCACCGCGCCGGAGGCCAAGCTCCTGTCCAAGCCGTTCCACTTGAAGGACCTGGTGATGGAGGTCGACCGGATGTTCCAGACCGAGGATCAGCACGGACGACTGTAGCCTTCGGAAAAGGCGGTTGCGCCCTTCCGATCTCCTCCCTAAATGCCGCTCTCCAAGCCAAACGGCTGACCCGGGTGGGCGTGTAGCTCAGTGGTAGAGCACTGTGTTGACATCGCAGGGGTCGCAAGTTCAATCCTTGCCACGCCCACCATTTTTTCCACCTAGCTCAACGTGTCGATGATCGACATTGATCGATCGACGATGAGGCGCATTTCCCGATCGCTGGATACTTGCGGCATGGCCAGCTGCTCGCTGATCCCGATCTCCGCGAGCGCTTTCCAGAAGAAACGGAGATCCTGGGGATAGAGACGCGTTTCGGGCCGGATGGCGTCATTCAGTCGGAATGCTAGGCGCCCGAGCGGGGATTTGGCGATCGGCACCAGCGCGATCGGCTTTCCCGTCCAAATCGCATCGGAGATCATCGACACGCTGTCGGCCGTCACGCGGATTGAATCGGCGGTGCGGAGGAGGCTCGCGTATCGCGGTTCCTGGCGTGGCTGGGCGAGGATGGTCGGCAGCTCCGAAGCAGCCAGGATCGAGGAGATCCGCCGTGCGATGGCGGCCGGAGTGCGCGGGCTGGTCGTGACCATCACCCCGCCGCCGTCCTGCCGCGCCTCTTCGAGCATGCTCGAGAGAGCTGCCGTCAAGGCGCGTTCGTCGAGATTCCAGAACAGGGTCGGGCCGCCCACGATCAGCAGTTTTCGCGGTGCGGGCAACGCGGAGATTTCCGCTTCGCCAGAGGTCTCCGCGACTGCCGTTGCGGCGCGAGTCAGGGCATAGGGGATGCGCAGGAGCTTCGGGTGATCCGCGATCGGATATTGAGGCGTGGCGATCACGAGATCAAAATGGTCCGGAGAAACTCGCGGGAAACCGACATGGATCGATCGGGTCCTGCCGCCCGAACGGCGACGAAGCGCGCGGACAATGGGCACGCTGCGATGGCCTGCGGAAATGGTAAGGTCGGGCAGCGGTTGCTGTAGCGTTTGCCTGGCGGACGCCGACAAGCTCGCCGTTGAGGAGCCGAGCAGGCGCGGGCCAAGCATTTGAAGCCAGTTATAGCTGAGGCGCTTGGTCTCGAACGGAAGGCCGACGACCTCGGCCAGCGCGATCACCTGGTCATTGTCACCCGCGCGAGCGCCGAGCAGGGCCCAAATGCGCAACGGACGCTTGAGCGTTTCCTTCGTCAACGACCTCCCCCGACGCAAGCACCGAGCGCACCGCCGCCGCCGCGCGCTCGACCGTGTCGCAGACTTGGCCCGAGACCGGAAGTTCTACCGTGCCCAGGAGCCGCCTGCGGCGAAGCAGGTCCCAGAAATTGGGGAAGTTCGGAAGGGTCATTCTTCCAAGCGGCTCGAGCAGCCATCGAGCGATGTGTCCGCGACCCGATCGGCGAATCGGAATGATTCCAACCGGCTTTCCCGTCAGCACCGCTTCGGAGATCATCGAAACGCTGTCGGCCGTGACGTAGATTTCGTCCACTTGCGAAAGGAGGGTCCCAAACCGCGGGAAAGACTCGACGATCGCTTCGTCGTCTCGCGCAAGAGACCGCTCGAGCAGCTTCCGTGTGCTGGCGCGCGTGCGCGGGCTCGTCGCCACGATGATCCCCCCATCGGGCTTCTTGTCGCGAAGGGAACGGACCGCCTCGCAGAGGGCGTCGTGATCGAGCTCCCAATGGCGTGCGGGCCCTCCGACCGCGATCAGCCTTAGAGGGCGCGGGTAATCGGCGAGCCAGCGAAGCTCCTCTTCCGTCGGCGTCACCGTCTTTGCCGGATTGCCGATCGGAAAGGGAATCTCCATCGAATGTTCGTTCCCCCAAGCCGGATATTGAGGCGTGGTCAGATGCAGGTCGAAATCTTCGATCACAGTCCTTGCGTTGCCGATGTGGACGATCTTTGTCCGGCCGCCGGATTCGCGACGGATGTAGCGTGCGACTGGTATCGCCGGATAACCCGCACCGATGACGAGTTCGGGCCAGGGCGCCTGGATTATCGCGCGGGAGGACTTCGCAACGATCGCGAGGCCCGATCCGTGCAGTGCAGGAAACTTGCGCAACTGGTTGAAGCGCAGATTCTTGATCTCAAAAGGGAGGTTCAGCGCCTCGGCAAGCGCGAACAGCTGGTTATTGTCTCCCGGCCGATTGCTGAGGAGCAGCCAGACGCGCGCGGGGCGCTGGCGGGGGACCCCTTCCGAAGGAAATCGATGAACCTGGGCCGTCATGCTACCTCGCATGCCTGGTGGGGATCGTCCCAATTCAGTGCCACAAGGGCGATCCGGCGAGTTTGTTCCCCACAGAGCATGCGGGGTTTAATTCTGGGGACTACGCAACGGGGCACTTATGCGATTGCCTGTGCAGCGCTCTTCCTGCCGGGCGGACTGCTCTCCGGCCGGAAATGCCGCTGGTCATTCCACCAGCAGCTAAACATCGCGATCGCATAGAGGAGCCGGCCGTGGTCGGCTTGTCCTCGACGATGCTCCTCGAACAGCTTCGCCACCTCGGCACGATCGAGATAGCCAGCGTCGGCCGCGCCCGAAGAGTTCCATGCCTCGAACGCAAAGTCGCTGAAACCGCCGACAAACCAGTCTGCAAGAGGCATCTGGAATCCGAGCTTGCGGCCTTTTGGCGTCTGCGCCGGGAGCCAGGGCTTTACCGCCTGCCGCAAGACATATTTCCCGACGCCGTTTCGTAGCTTGAGGTCGGCAGGAATGGTCAGCGCCCAGTCGACGAAGCGGTGAGACAGGAACGGCACGCGCGCTTCGAGCGAATGCGCCATCGAGGCGCGGTCGAGCCGTTGCAAAAGCGAAGCGGGCATGTGGACGGCCAGGTCGCCGAGCATGAATTCCTCGAGCGATTCGCGGTTTTGCCGCGCTGGTCCTGGGAAAGCCTCGTCCGCACGACAGGCGAGGGCGCTCTGCGCCTCATTCCGCTGCCAGAAGTCGCGGTCGTAGATTCTGGCCCGGGTGTGCGGCGGGGTAATCGTGACGGCCGCGAAAAACCGTTCGAAGCCATCGTTGAGCATGGCGCCGTCGCGGAAGCGCAGCGCATAATCGCGCAGATAATTGAGCTTGCGGACGCGAAGATCCCCGACGTGGTCGAGGAAGCGGAGACCGCCGACCGCCCTTACGGCCGCCGACCAGCGGCGCATGCGCTCCGCCCACCGCTGGCGGTTGTAGCCGAGGAACAGTTCATCGCCCCCTTCACCGCAGAGGACGACTTTCACGTGTTGAGCTGCAGTCCGCGAAAGATACCAGAGCGGAACGGAGGAGTTGGCCGCCGACGGCTCATCGAACGCGCGCTGCACCGCCGGCAGCACGTCGGCAGCCGTTTGTGGTTCGATCGGCAGGATGACATGGTTGCAACCGAGATGCTCCGCGACTGCGCGGGCGGCGCGTGTCTCGTCGATGGTCGATCCAGGAAATCCCGCGGTGAAGGCGGTGATCCCGCGCCCGGCAGCCCGGGTCATGCCGGCTGCGACGGCCCCGGAGTCGATTCCGCCAGAGAGGAAGGTGCCGACAGGCACATCGGCGATCATGTGCTGCCTGACAGTATCCAACACACGTTCGCGCGTTTCTTCCACCCAATCCGCTTCACTGCGGCCCGTAATGACTTGAAGGCGCGGCTCCCAGAAGCGTTCAACGTGCGTCTCCCCGCGGGGACCAACGTGCAGCGCGTGGCCTGGCGGAAGGGCTCGCACCTGGCTGAAGATGCTGCGCGGCCCGAGCACGTGACCGAAGCAGAAGAAGTCGTTCACCCCGCGCTCGTCGATGTCGAACCGGTAGCCGGGGACTTCGCGGAGGGCGGTTATTTCCGACGCGAAGGCGAGGCCGCCATCCTGCTCGGTCACGAACAGCGGTTTGATACCCAATGCATCGCGGGCGAGGCAAAGGCTGCGCGTCTTGGAATCCCAGATCGCGGCGGCGAACATGCCTTCGGCGCGAAGCCAGACGCCATTGCCCCAGCGCAGATAGCCGGCAAGCAAGGCTTCGACGTCGCTGCGGGTGCGGAACGGATAATCGCCGAGTTCTCGCCTCAGCTCGCGGTAATTGACGATTTCGCCATTGCAAACAATCGCATAACGGCCATCGGCGCTGGTGATCGGCTGTCGACCGCCGGCAATGTCGATGATGCTGAGGCGGCGCATGCCGAAGCCGAAATCGCCGTCAATGAGGCTGTCGAAATCGTCGGGACCGCGGTGGATCAGGCGGTTGCACTGATGCTCGATCACGGCGGGGTCGACCGGACGTCCGCCGCGCCTGTACCAGCCTGCAATTCCGCACATAGTCTAGCGAGTCCTGCATCCGCCCGTCGTCAGCTGTGCCCATAACAGCCGAGCAAGACGAATGAATCATACATTACCGAAGATTCATGCCGCGCGCCCAATCGCGCGGTAGCGCCCGGACTCTAGAGGCAGGCCTCGAGATACGGCTGGTCGAAGCCGAACTGCTTGGCCTTTTCGAGCGTGTATGGGCGCAGGCCCATCGAACGATATTCGCCGAGGATCTTCCCGTCGGCTGTTTCATCGAGATATTCGAACTTGAACAGCTCCTGGGTGACGATCACGTCGCCTTCCATCCCGATCACTTCGGTGATGTTGGTCGTACGGCGCGAACCGTCGCGGAGACGTTTCACTTGGACGATCAGGTCGACCGAGTCCGCGATCTGGCGGCTGATCGCTTCCTTCGGGACCTTGATGTCCGACATCATCACCATGTTCTCCATACGCGCGAGGCATTCGCGCGGGGAGTTGGAGTGAAGCGTGGCCATCGACCCGTCGTGACCGGTGTTCATGGCCGCCAGCAAGTCGAAGCATTCCGGTCCGCGAATCTCACCCAGGATGATGCGGTCAGGACGCATGCGGAGGGCGTTGATGACGAGGTCACGGATGGTGATCGCCCCCTGGCCCTCGAGGTTCGCCGGCCGGGTTTCGAGCGGAAGCCAGTGCGGCTGCTGAAGCCGAAGCTCGGCGGCGTCCTCGATCGTGATCACGCGCTCGCCCGGGTCGATCATCTTCGACAAAGCGTTGAGCATCGTCGTTTTACCGGAACCGGTACCGCCCGAGATGACCACGTTCATCCGGCTCGCGCCGGCGATCTTCAGGATTGTCGCCATTTTCTCGGACATCGATCCGAAGCCGCGCATCATATCGAGCGTGATCGGCTTCTCGGAGAATTTACGAATGGAGATGGCAGTGCCGCGAAGCGACAGCGGAGGAATGATGACGTTGACGCGGCTGCCGTCCTGGAGGCGTGCGTCGCAGAGCGGTGACGTCTGGTCGATGCGGCGGCCGACCTTGTTGACGATCCGCTGCGCGATCTGGAACAGGTGTTCCTCGTCGCGGAACTGGATCTGGGCGATCTCGAGCTTGCCCTTGCGCTCGACGTAGGTCTGCTCGGGACCGTTGACCATGATGTCGCTGACGGCGGGATCGGCGAGCAGCTCTTCGAGCGGGCCCAAGCCCAGCAATTCGTCGACCAGCACCTTCTCGAGCGCGAATTGCTCGCGTCGATTGAGGGTGATCTTCAGCTCGGCCAAGACTTCGGAGATGATCGGCCGGAATTCCTCGGCGAGCTCGTCCTTGTTGAGCGTCGCGGCCGCTTCCGGATCGACGCGTTCGAGCAGGCGCGGGAGCACCTGCTCCTTGATCCGGTGGACCGAGGCTTCGAAACCTTCGACCTTGCTGCTGGCCGCATCGCCGCTGGCGTTCTGGCGAGCGGTGAGGCGGTCCATCGCGCCCCCGAGACTGCCACTGGGAGGAGGGGAATCCGCGCCCTGCGCTTCTTCCGGCGCCTCGAGCTCTTCAATCGGCGGGAACTGGTCGCCGCCCTGTGACGCGGACGCGCCGGCCGGCCCGCCCTTCATCGGCTTGGCAACGCCGAAACTCGGACGCGAGCCGCCCATGCCACTACGCTTGCCGAATGCGCTCATTGCCGATTGTCACTCGCTTAATCTGGATCGCGTCCAGAGCATTAACGGCAGATGCCTAAAGAAAGACTAACCTTGCCGCTTGGGCTATACGCCGCGCCGGCACGTCGCCGTCGCGGGTGGCAGCGAAGAGGCGAGTTGGTACGTTTCAAGGCTCGTCCGACTGATCACGCGATAATGCGACAGTACCGCCGCGAACCGGGGATCACGCAGGAAAAGCGGGAGAATATCGGGGCCGTAGTTTCGGGAAAGAGGCCTGACCACGATGATTCTCTTCGGCGGGATGCAGAGAAAATCATCTACCGTTTGAGCGACGATTTGGTGGCCAAGTTGGACAAGCCGCGGGTCAGGGCTGCGGGAGCGTTCGTTTTGGAGGATGGCTTCGGACATCCAGAATCCGTTGTATCGAGAGGCATAACGGTATCGACCCTGCAACGTCACCGACCATGGTATGGCGGTCTCGATCGACAGGAATCCGACTGAATCTCCGGAACGAAGCCCCGCAACACTGCCCAACACATCCCGATCGGGCAAGCGCGGCCGCATCTCTTCCCGGGCGGTAAGCGCGAACGGCAGCATGAGCAGACCGGGTGCCATGAAGCGAAGGGGTTCCGGAAGCGCGTCCCCCTCCGCAAGCAATGCGCCAAGCGCAAGCGAAGCGCAGCCGAGGAGCGGAATGGCATGATATGGCCAACCCTTGAACTGAATGAAGTAAGCTAGGCCGAAGCCGACAGCGCATATGGTGAGCGCTGAGGCGAACGGCGCCCTGGTTAGGAGCCGCGAGTGAAGGACCGAGACCGCAAGGATAATCAGTCCCACGATCACGGGCAGCCCGAACAGCGACTGGAATGAAGGCGCTCCATACGGACCGTAGGCGATCAGGATGAGTGGGACGATATCGGTAAGAAAGCGCAGGTCCCACAAAAGTAGTTCAACCGCGTAGCCAGCGCCGACCGCGACAAGCGCAATAGTTTCGGGCCGGAAGGGCCGCCAGCCAGCGCGCCGGCCGACGAACAGCCAAAGCTCGAGCATCATCGGGACGATCAGGAAATAATGCTTGAGACCGAAACCGAGGCCACCGCCGATTCCGACAAGGACGGCGAGCGGCAGGGTAACGGCCCGGCCTTCACGTCGAGCTGCAACCAGCGCTGCGTAAGGCACGGCTGCGGTGAGCACGATCTGCTCGCGCTGGCCCGTGTGCAGCCACGGCAAGGCGAGAAGTGTGACGGAGCCGTAGGCTAGGAGGAAGGTCCGGCGTCGCGGCCCAATATGTCGAATGAGCCTCTCAGTCGCACAGAGGGCCAAGGCGCCAAGGACGCCCATACCAATGATGAGTACGGCCTCGGGGCGCATGTGCAGCATGGACGCAATCCCGTCGACGGGCAGCGCCATCCAGAACCAGAGTGGCGGATTCGTTTCTACGATGTCCTGATAGAGACGGGCGCCCCCCAGCATCCGTTGTCCGATCCAGAGCTGCCACGCGACATCCGAATCAACTGTCCCGGTCAGCCTCACCGCCGTGACGAGAGAGATGATCGCAAGAGCCAGCAACAGGGGGCTCGATGCCATCGCACTCGCAATGCGCTGGCCGCCGGCTTGCCTGATCGTTGCTGGTGAAGCGGCCGTCATCGGCCGCTCTGCTAACAGTGGATGGTAAATGTGGCGCTAAGCGGCCGCCCCTGCGCTCTCAGCCAGGACAGTCAGCCCCTTGTCGCTAACCTCGGCAAATCCTCCGGTCACCGGGATGCGCTCGGGATGCGCTCCTGCGCTCCGATATACTGCGATCTCGCCGTTCTTGAGCGTCGTCATATAGGGCGCGTGGCCAGCCATGATGCCGGACTCCCCCTCGGTGCCGGGGACGACGACCATGTGGACGTCGTCCGACATCACCAGCCGGTCCGGAGTGACGAGCTCGAAATGCAGGTCGGCCATTATTATTCCTTGTCTTCAATTCTCGCGTCGAACGCGCGGGCCGCAGCCTCGAACTTATCGCGGCAGCCGGTGTTGCAGAAGCCCACGACCTTGCCGCGATACAGCGTAAGACTGTCGGCGCTGACCGGTTCGCCCGACCAGGGGCAGACATCGTTGACGCAATCCTCGAGGCGAAGCTCGTCAGCCAAGGTTTAGGCCTCCTGCGCCAGCTTTTCGGCTTTCGCGACCGCCTCGTCGATGCCGCCGACCATGTAGAAGGCGGCTTCGGGCAGGTGATCGTACTCACCGTTGACGACGGCCTTGAACGACCGGACCGTGTCCTCGACCTGTACGAACTTGCCGGGGATGCCGGTAAACACCTCGGCGACGTGGAACGGCTGGGAAAGAAAGCGCTGGATCTTGCGCGCTCGGCTGACCGTCAGCTTATCCTCTTCGGAAAGCTCATCCATGCCGAGGATCGCGATGATGTCCTGCAGGCTCTTGTAGCGCTGAAGAGTCTCCTGGACGGCGCGGGCGGTCTCGTAATGCTCCTGACCGACGATTGCCGGGGTGAGCACGCGGCTGGTCGAGTCCAGCGGGTCGACCGCCGGGTAGATGCCGAGCTCGGAGATCGCCCGGCTGAGCGTCGTCGTGGCGTCAAGGTGGGCAAAGGAGGTCGCCGGAGCAGGATCGGTCAAGTCGTCGGCCGGCACGTAAATCGCCTGAACCGAGGTAATCGAGCCTTTGTTGGTCGAGGTGATCCGCTCCTGGAGCGTTCCCATGTCGGTGGCGAGCGTCGGCTGATATCCGACCGCCGAGGGAATGCGACCGAGCAGCGCCGAGACTTCCGAACCCGCCTGGGTGAAGCGGAAGATGTTGTCGACGAAGAACAGGACATCCTGGCCTTCCTGGTCGCGAAAATATTCGGCCTGCGTGAGGCCGGAG
Organism: Sphingomicrobium sp.; assembly: GCA_035691585.1. Taxonomy (GTDB): domain Bacteria; phylum Pseudomonadota; class Alphaproteobacteria; order Sphingomonadales; family Sphingomonadaceae; genus Sphingomicrobium. The sequence goes on from DASSIU010000044.1 coordinate 9,230, forward strand.
AGCGCGACGCGCGCGCGGGCTCCCGGCGGCTCGTTCATCTGGCCGAACACCAGCGCAACCTTGGAGCCCTCGGGGGTCGGGTTGCCGTCCTTGTCCTTGGCAATAACTCCGGCGTCGAGGAACTCGTGGTAGAGGTCATTGCCTTCGCGGGTGCGCTCGCCGACGCCGGCGAACACCGAGACGCCGCCGTGGCCCTTCGCGATATTGTTGATCAGCTCCTGGATCAGCACGGTCTTGCCGACGCCGGCGCCGCCGAACAGGCCGATCTTGCCTCCACGGGCATAAGGCGCGAGCAAATCGATGACCTTGATCCCGGTGACGAGAATCGAGGCTTCGGTTGACTGGTCGATGAATGCCGGCGCCTCGGCATGGATTGGGGCGGTCATGTCGCTGCCGATCGGGCCGCGCTCGTCGATCGGCTCACCGATCACGTTCATGATCCGGCCGAGCGTCTTCGGGCCAACAGGCACGCGGATTTCGGAGCCTGTCGAGCGGACTTCCTGACCCCGGGTGAGGCCATCCGTGGAATCCATCGCGATCGTGCGAACAACGTTCTCGCCGAGGTGCTGAGCGACCTCCAGCACGAGGCGGTTGCCGCCATTGTCGGTCTCGAGCGCCGTGAGGATAGGTGGAAGCTCGCCCTCGAAGGCGACGTCAACCACGGCGCCGATCACCTGGCTGATGCGACCGGTGATATTGCTTGACGCACGGGGCGTCTCGCCAGTGCCAGCGGCCCTCTTCGTGCGTGGCTTGGGCTTCGTATCGGCTGCGGTGGCCATGTCTAACTTCTTCCCTTCAGTTCCCCGGCGCAGGCCGAGGTCCAGTCCTAAACTAACGGGCGCTGCGCGCCGCCTGGGCCCCGGCCTCCGCCGGGAAACAGGTTAGAGAGCCTCGGCTCCCGAAATAATCTCAATCAACTCGGTCGTAATCACCGCTTGGCGCGTCCGGTTGTATTGGATCGACAGGCGGTTGATCATGTCGCCGGCATTGCGGGTCGCATTGTCCATCGCGGTCATCTGCGAGCCGTAGAATCCGGCCTGGTTTTCGAGCAGGGCTCGGTAGACTTGCACCGCGATGTTGCGCGGCAGCAGATCGGCGAGGATGTCCTCCTCGTCCGGCTCATACTCGACCGCGGCGAGCGAAGCCGGACCTTTCGTCAGCTTCTCTTCTTCGGCGCGCGAAACGACTGGGATGATCTGGTCGATCGTAGGCTCTTGCACCAGCGTCGAGCGGAAGTGCGCATAAGCGAGGTGCACGACGTCAATGCCGTCGGTCGTGTAGCGGTCGACGATATCCTTCGCGATGGCCTGCGCCTCGGCGTAGCTCGGGTTCTTCATCTCGCTGGTGTCGAACTGGGCGATGATCTGCTTCGGATAGAGCCGCTGCAGCACGGGCCGGCCCTTGCGG
>DASSIU010000045.1:0-2300 GCA_035691585.1 Sphingomicrobium sp.
AGCCTCGGCCAGGCCCTCCACGCTTACACGCGAGGCTCGGCCTATGCGGGCTTTGCGGAGGACAGGATCGGTGCGCTCGAGCCAGGGAAGTGGGCCGACTTCATCCTGGTCGACCGCGACCCGACGAAGGTCGATGCGCAGGCGCTGGCGCGGACTCAGGTGCTGGAGACGTGGGTCGGCGGCAAGAAGGTCTGGAGCCGAGCGCCTAGCGCTGCACCTGCTGAGCGCGGGCAATGAGCATCGTCGGGGTGAGCACCTGCGGCAGCTCTTCGGCAGGCTTGCCGGGCGCGTACCAGAGGTAGAAAGGCACCCCCGCGCGGCCGCGGCTTTCGAGAAATCGGGTGATTGCCGGGTCACCGTTGGTCCAGTCGCCGGCGAGCACCTTCACGCCCGCGGCGTTGAACGCATCGCGAACCTCGCCGCGGTCGATCGCCGCCGCCTCGTTGACCTTGCAGCTGAGACACCAATCCGCCGTGAAATAAACGAAGACCGGCTTGCGTTGCTGGACGTAACTGGCGACGCGCGCTTCGCTCCACGGTTCAGCGCCCGATCTGGTACTCGCAGCCAATGAACTCGGCTTGGGAACGGTTGAGATTGCCAGAATGGCGAACATCGCTGCGAACGCCATCGTGGCGATTCCCAAGGGACGCCCGCGCCGCTGTGCGAAGCCGTAGCCAAGGAGAACGGCGATCAGCAGTGTTGACCAGGCAAGCGCACCGACCAGCGCCGGCGGCCCTGCCAGGCGATAGAGCAGCCATACCGCCGCCACCGCGCTTGCGGCCATGGGAATCGCGAGGAAACGCCTGAGCCGATCCATCCAGCGTCCCGGTTTGGGCAGTCTTTGGCGAAGTGCGGGAATGTAGGCGAGGAGGAGGAACGGCAGCCCGAGTCCCAGCCCTAGCGCGGCGAAGACCGCGATCGATCCCGCCGGTGGCAGGAGGAGCGCTGTACCAAGCGCCGCCCCAAGGAATGGCCCGGCGCACGGCGTCGCGACAAATGCCGCAAGCGCGCCCGTACCAAAGCTGCCGGCCGGCTGCGCCCGTCCACCGAGTACGGGCAGCTCGAACAGGCCGAGAAGGTTCGCGGTGATCGCCACTGCAAGCAGCAGCAACAGCATGATCGTTCGTGGGTCCTGGAGCTGGAACGCCCATCCCGCCTCCGCCCCCGCCGCCCGGATCGCGAGCAGGACTCCTCCGAGCGCTCCGGTGCCGACGATGGTGCCCAGGGTATAGGCAAGCGCGTCCGATCTCGCTTCGCGAGCGCCCTCCCCTGCCTTGCTGATGTGCAGCGCCTTCAGCGCAAGAATCGGGAACACGCATGGCATCAGGTTGAGGAGGATTCCGCCGGCAATGGCGCCGAGCACGGCCCACACGACCACCGAGACATCCCAGCCGCCGATCGGTGAGCCGCCTTCCGGCACCGCGCCGCGAACCGCTGTGAACTCCAGCCCTCGGCCGCCTTCGGACGCAAGGACGCCCGAGAACTGGTCCGGCGGCTTCTTGATTTTCAGCTCGGCAACCACCCAATCGCCGACGCGCCGGAAAGACTGCGGCGCTTCGTAATCAACGACAGTATCGGTCTCGGGAAACAGATAAGGGCGGCGAATTTCTACGCTCGCCGGAAGTGGGATGGCGACGCGCATGACGTCGCCCTCGACCGCAAAATGACCCACCGATCCCAAGGGTCTCGGGAGGGACGTCCGCCAGGCATCGAACTCGGCACGGTTCGGAGTGCCCGTGCCGACGGGAAGATCGAGCGCGAGCTGACCTTGCTCGGGCACGCAGATCTTGTCGGTGCAGGCGAGCCAGTGCGCGTATGCGCGGATTGGAACGGTGCCGGTCGCGTCCGTCGGAACCTTCAGCCTGACAAGGACAGCATAATCGCGCTCGAACACGTAGTTCATGAGGTCGGCGACGGTGAGGCGCGTGGGGACCGGGTAACGCAACGGTCCCGCTGAAAAGCCCTTCGGCAGCTGCCACTTCACGTCCATCGGCAGCCCGGCATCGCCGGGGTTCAGCCAATAGCCGTGCCAACCGGGTGCCGGGCGCATTCGGATGGCAAGTTCGACTTGGCCGCCTGGTTGCGCCGGCCCTTCGGCAACCAGCTGCGGCTCGATCCCGCGCGCATGAATAAGCGCGGGCCAAAGGGTCAGCAGGAACAGGAGAAGCAGTCGCCGCATGCGCTCGCGGGCTAGTGGGTAACGACCGTTAGGTCGAGCCTTGAACCTTTTGGTTCAATTGCCGCTACTAAGGCGAAATGATATCTGGGGCGACCCCAAGAGGAAGGGGATTTCAGATGGA